>JAIPDI010000081.1 GCA_021737785.1 Deltaproteobacteria bacterium | reverse complement strand
TGCGGCTTCGTCCTCTCAAATTTCTTCTTCGCCATCTCGTGTCCTCCTACATCAATCAGCAGAAACAAACCGGTAAGCTTTCCCCAATACCATCCCCACAACACTCACCTTATGTCATCCCGAATACATGGGGCCTACCAGCGATAGTGTGCAAACGCCTTATTGGCCTCGGCCATCCTGTGAGTGTCTTCTTTCTTCTTAATCGCGGCACCTCTTTCATTGGACGCATCAATCAGCTCTCCGGCCAATTTGGCGGCCATCGTCTTCTCACCCCTTGCCTTGGCAAAGCCGATAATCCATCTCATGCTTAGGGCCTGTCTCCTGGCCGGTCTGACCTCTGTAGGCACCTGGTAAGTGGAACCGCCCACCCTCCGCGATTTCACCTCCACCACGGGTCTGACATTTTCAAGTGCAGATTGAAAAGCGGCTAATGGATCTTTCTTTGCTTTTTCTTCCAGGATGTCAAACGCGCCGTAGAGAATCGATTGAGCAGTGCTCTTTTTCCCCTTTTTCATCAGATTATTGATAAATTTGGAAACCAGCACGCTCTTGTATTTTGGGTCTGGGGCTATTTTTCGCTTAGCAGCCACCCTCTTTCTGGACATATCATCTCTCCAAAGCAGGAATTAAAAAATCCAGACCGGAAGGCCTGGGTTTAACTTCCCTGTTCTTGCGTTATGAACCGTGCGACCGAAGTCCCTTCGGCCTTTTTGCGCCGTACTTGGAACGCCCCTGCCGGCGATCATCCACACCTGTCGTATCCATGGTGCCCCTGATGATATGATATCTGACACCGGGCAAATCCTTCACACGACCTCCCCGGATGAGGACTACGGAGTGTTCCTGAAGATTGTGCCCCATGCCCGGGATATAGGAGGTCACCTCGATCCCGTTCGTCAACCGGACCCTTGCCACCTTTCGCAGCGCGGAGTTCGGTTTCTTAGGCGTCGAGGTATAGACACGTACACATACCCCCCTCTTCTGAGGGGCGCCTTGAAGTGCCCGCGTAGCGACCTTCTTCTTTGTTTTTCGGCGACCTTTACGTACAAGTTGGTTAATCGTCGTCATCGGTTCTCCTTCGTCCAACTCAATCAGCGATACATTACCTCCCGCCAAACCGGAAAGTATAGAACTCGTTTTTATATTTCTTTACATATAAATTGTCAAGGCAATTTTAGTTATTTCAAAAAATTAATTCTTCACCCCGATTTCAACATTTCTGTAGCCCTTGAGTCCCGTTCCAGCCGGGATCAGCCGGCCCATAATCACGTTTTCCTTCAATCCTTTCAGAAAATCCACCTTCCCGGCGATACTGGCATCGGACAGGACCTTTGTTGTTTCCTGAAAAGATGCAGCGGATATAAAACTCTCCGTATTTAAAGAGGCCTTGGTGATTCCCAATAAGAGGGGGCGGGCCAGCGCCGGTCTACCGCCTTTTTCAATAATCTTTTGGTTTTCTTCCTCAAATCGCCACTTCTCAACGTTATCCCCCAAAAGAAATTGAGAATCACCGGCATCCATCACACTCACCTGTCGAACCATCTGCCTCACAATGACCTCGATATGCTTGTCATTGATCTTGACGCCCTGAAGTCGGTAGACCTCCTGCACCTCGTTCACCAGATATTTGGCCAATTCCTTGAGTCCCCTGATCTTCAGGATATCGTGGGGATCGGCAGACCCGTCCATCAATGCCTCGCCTGCCCTCACATAATCCCCGTCCAAAACGCTGACATGCTTTCCTCTGGGCACAAAATAGTTGACCGGCTCACCTATATCGGGTGTAATTGACATTTTCCGCTTCCCTTTGGTATATTTGCCAAATGACACGACACCGTCGATCTCGCTGATGATAGCGGTCTCTTTCGGCTTTCTGACTTCAAATAATTCAGCGACCCGCGGCAACCCGCCGGTAATATCTTTTGTCTTTGTGGTCTCTCTGGGGATTTTTCCCAGGACCGCTCCAGGGCCCACATGATCTCCCTCATTCACCATGATAATAGCGCCGACCGGAAAATAGTAGCGGGCCTTGGCCCTCTTGCTCTCGGCCAAACTGGCAGTCTTTCCACTGCTGTCTTTAATGGAAATCCGGGGCCTGACATCAAGATCACGAGATTCGACGATCACACGGCTGATCTTTCCGGTGACCATGTCACGCTTTTCCTGCATGGTGCGTCCCTCTAACACATCGCCGAATTTGACGGTGCCCGAGACTTCCGTAATAATCGGGATGGTAAAAGGATCCCACTCGGCCAGGACCTCGCCCGGCTTCACCTCCTGGCCGTCATGTACCTTCAGCTTTGCGCCGTATATGATCGGATATCGTTCCACCTCTCTCTGGCCCTTACCCAGAATGGCGATTTCGCCATTTCGATTCATGGCCACGAGATTGCCTCCCTCGGTCTCCACGGTCTTCAGCCCGATGAACTTGACCCGGCCATCGTTTCTGGCCTGAACAGTGGATTGCTCCACCCGCTTGCTGGCTGTGCCGCCGATATGGAATGTCCTCATGGTAAGCTGAGTCCCCGGTTCGCCGATCGACTGCGCGGCGATGACACCCACGGCCTCCCCCAGATTGACCTGATGCCCATGGGCCAGGTCACGGCCGTAACATGAACGGCACACGCCCTGTCTGGCCTCGCATGTCAGGACGGACCGTATCTTGACCCTCTCTATGCCGGCGGTTTCTATCTTCTGGACCTCATCCTCGCCGATCTCCCCGTTGGCCTCGACCAACAGTTCCCCTGTCACCGGATCATAAATGTCCTCCAGGGCGGAGCGACCAAGAATTCTCTCCCCCACCCGCTGAAGGATTTCGCCCCCTTCCACAAGGGCCTCCACCCAAATGCCATCCATGGTGCCGCAATCTTCAGCGGTAATTATCGCCTCCTGAGAGACATCCACCAGCCTTCGCGTCAGGTAGCCGGAATTGGCTGTCTTAAGGGCGGTATCCGCAAGCCCCTTTCGGGCCCCATGCGTCGAGATGAAGTACTGCAGTACGGTCAATCCTTCCCTGAAATTCGAGGTAATCGGCGTTTCGATGATCTCGCCCGAAGGCTTTGCCATCAGGCCTCGCATCCCTGCGAGCTGTCTCATCTGGTCCTTGCTCCCCCTGGCGCCTGAATCAGACATCATGTAGACCGGATTAAAGCCACCCACCTCTGTTTTTTGATTTTTGGGGCCTTCCACGATCTCGATCTCCATCTCTTTCATCATCTCGGACGCGACGCTCTCTGTGGATTTGGCCCAGATATCAACGACCTTGTTATATTTTTCCCCATCCGTAATCAGGCCGTCGATGTATTGTTCTTCGATCCGTTTAACTTCCTTTTCAGCCTCTTGAATAATGGCCCCCTTTGCAGAAGGGATCACCATATCCTTCATGGAGATGGATATGCCGGACAATGTCGCATATTTGTACCCGATATCCTTGAGCCGGTCCCCCAGGATAACCGTCGATTTAATCCCCGCCTTGCGGTGCGATTCATTGATCAGGAATCTGAGTTCCTTTTTGGTCATCACCTTATTGACCAGCGCAAAAGGAATCGTCTTCTCCGGGATAATCTCATAAAGGAGGATTCGTCCGGTTGTGGTGGGATAAATTTTTCCGTCGATCCTTACCTTGATGGCGGCATGCAAATCCAATTCACCACCATCATAGGCAACCCTTACCTCTCCGGGATTTGAAAAGATCTTCCCTTCCCCTTTTGAAAACGGCCGTTCCCGGGTCATATAATAGATACCCAGTACGATATCCTGACTGGGCACAATAATGGGGTCTCCATTGGCAGGAGACAGAATATTGTTTGTGGACATCATCAAGACCCTGGCCTCTATCTGAGCCTCCAGGGACAGGGGAATGTGCACGGCCATCTGGTCGCCGTCAAAATCAGCGTTAAAGGCGGTGCACACCAGGGGATGGAGCTGAATCGCCTTTCCCTCGATCAGGATCGGCTCAAAGGCCTGCATTCCCAAACGATGCAGTGTGGGGGCCCGATTCAGCAGGATGCAATATTCCCGGACAACTTCATCCAGGGCATCCCAGACTTCAGGGGTCTCCCGCTCCACCATCTTCTTGGCACTCTTGATGGTAGTGACCATCCCCTTTTCATCAAGTTTGTTATATATGAAGGGCTTGAACAGTTCCAAGGCCATTTTCTTGGGAAGTCCGCATTGATGGAGACGAAGATCCGGACCTACGACGATTACCGAACGGCCTGAGTAATCCACCCGTTTGCCGAGCAGGTTCTGTCTGAATCTTCCCTGTTTTCCCTTCAGCATGTCGCTTAGAGACTTGAAAGGCCGCTTATTGGCGCCTGTGACGACTTTTCCCCGTCTCCCGTTGTCAAATAGAACATCAACGGCCTCCTGCAGCATCCGTTTCTCGTTCCTTACGATAATATCAGGGGCATTCAGTTCCAAAAGTCTCTTCAACCGGTTATTCCGGTTAATAACCCGGCGGTACAGGTCATTCAGATCAGAGGTGGCAAAGCGTCCGCCATCCAGCGGAACCAGCGGCCTCAAATCCGGAGGCAAGACCGGCACCACGTCCAGGATGGTCCATTCCGGACGGTTTTTGGATTCCCTGAATGCATCAATGATCTTGAGTCGCTTGGTCAATTTTTTGCGCTTTGCCTCGGACTTGGTTGTGGTCATTTCCTTTCTGAGCTCTTCAGAAAGCTCTTCCAGGTTCAGGCTTTTCAGCATGACCTGAATGGCTTCGGCGCCGATACCGGTTTCAAACCGGTCCCCATAGTCCTCCCTGGCCTGCTGCAACTGTTCGTCCGTTAATACATCGCCCTTTGCAAGGGGTGTATCTTTCGCATCGATAACCACATGCGCTTCAAAATAAAGGACCCTTTCCAGGTCCTTCAGGGTCATATCCAGGAGATTGCCTACCTTGGACGGAAGCGCCTTCAGGAACCAGATGTGGGCAACAGGGGCGGCAAGGGTAATATGGCCCATCCGCTCCCGGCGGACCTTGCTCTGAATCACCTCCACCCCGCATTTTTCGCACACAATACCCCTGTGCTTCATCCGTTTGTATTTCCCGCAGTTGCACTCAAAGTCCTTTATAGGTCCGAATATCTTTGAACAGAAAAGGCCATCCCGTTCCGGTTTGAAGGTCCTGTAATTGATCGTTTCAGGTTTCTTGACCTCGCCATGGGACCATTCCAGAATCTTTTCCGGCGATGCCAATGATATTCTCACGGCATTAAAACTGGATGGATCTTTCGGCTTTGCAAAAAAATTAAATAGTTCTTCCATACCCTTCTCCGGTTGCGTGTTGCGGGTTTTTACGATCGACCATCAACGATCTCACATCTGGCTGTCTTCAAAAAGCTCGATCTCAAGACCGAGGCCCTGCAGCTCTTTCATCAGGACTTTAAATGACTCCGGGAGGCCGGATTCAAGTGTGTTGTTGCCTTTGACGATCCTTTCATACATGCGGGTCCTCCCCGCCACATCGTCCGATTTGACGGTCAAAAACTCCTGGAGTGTATAGGCGGCCCCATAGGCCTCCATGGCCCACACCTCCATCTCGCCCAACCTCTGGCCTCCGAACTGGGCTTTTCCTCCCAGAGGTTGCTGGGTAACGAGAGAATAGGGTCCGATGGATCGGGCATGGAGCTTGTCATCCACCAAATGGTGAAGCTTCATGATATACATCATGCCCACCGTAATCTGCTGATCAAAAGGCTCTCCTGTCCGGCCGTCGTAAAGTGTTGTTTGACCGGAAACCGGCAATCCGGCCTCCTTGAGGAAGGCCTTGATTTCATCCTCGTCGGCCCCATCAAAAACAGGCGTGGCCACCGGCAGTCCTTCAGACACCAGTTTCACCTCTTTCACCAACTCCTCATCCGCCCTGTTCTCAACAAAGGCCGCATATTCTTTGCGGGTGAACACCCTCTTGAGCTTTCCCCTCAGCTCCTCGCTGCTTTTCATCTTTTCAACGAGCTGTCCCACCTGCCGCCCCAATTCGTAGGAGGCCCATCCCAGATGTGTTTCCAGAACCTGTCCCACGTTCATCCTTGATGGGACCCCCAAGGGATTGAGTACGATATCCAGAGGGGTTCCATCGGCAAAATAGGGCATGTCTTCGATGGGCAGGATTCTTGAAAGGACCCCTTTGTTCCCATGGCGGCCGGCCATCTTATCCCCGACCGAGAGCTTCCGTTTTACCGCCACAAAGACCTTGACCATCTTGATGACACCGGGCGCCAGTTCGTCGCCAAGGCCGAAGTTTTCGATTCTTTCTTCACAGATTTCAGTGACGTTGGCTATCTTGGCGACGCAATTCTCCACAATCGCCTCAATCTTCTCAATATCATCCATGGGAGCCTTGAGATCGGCGCCTGCCCAGATCTCGACGGGCAGTTTCTCGATATGCGCCGGCGTGATGGGCTGTTTGGCCCGGAGCACCGTCTCGCCATCCTTCTTATCCCGGAGGTCAGACTTCAGCTTTTTTCCTGGAAGAATGCCTATCAGATGCTCTTTGGCACTTCTGATAATCCCCTCCACCTCGTCTTCCAGATCTTTCCTGAGCTGCTGAGCCTCCTGGGCCTCGATGGCAAGGCTCCGCTCATCTTTTTCCACGCCCCCCCTGGAAAAAACCTTGGCGTCAATGACAATGCCGTTGACACCGGGGGGCACCTTCATGGATGTATCCTTGACGTCCCCTGCCTTGTCTCCGAATATGGCCCTCAAAAGCTTTTCTTCCGGAGATAATTGGGTCTCCCCTTTGGGGGTGATCTTTCCCACCAGGATATCGCCCGGCTGAATTTCGGCCCCTATCTTTATGATTCCGCTTTCATCCAGATTTCTGAGCGCGTCTTCTCCCACGTTGGGGATATCCCTCGTTATCTCTTCCTTCCCCAATTTGGTGTCTCGGGAGACCACCTCGAATTCTTCGATATGGATAGAGGTATAGATATCTTCCTTGACCACCCTCTCACTGATGAGGATGGAATCCTCAAAATTATACCCCCCCCAGGACATGAAGGCCACCATCACATTCCGGCCCAAGGCCAGTTCTCCCATCTCCGTGGCAGGTCCATCCGCGATCACCTGCCCCTTTCTGACCATGTCCCCCTTTTTCACAATCGGTTTCTGGGTATAACAGCTGTTCTGGTTGGATTTCTTAAATTTGATGAGCTTGCATATTTCCACTTCAGGCTCATCCTCCTCAGTTGCGCTGGATCGGATAACAATCCGACTGGCGTCCACGTCCTCCACCACGCCATCCCGCTTGGCAATCACCGAGACCCCTGAATCTCTTGCAACGACCGCCTCCACCCCGGTGCCTACCAGGGGGGCCTTGGCCTTGAGGAGAGGAACCGCCTGGCGCTGCATATTGGATCCCATCAATGCCCTGTTGGCATCATCATGTTCCAGAAAAGGAATCAGAGAGGCTGAGATGCTGACAAGCTGATCCGGAGACACATCCATGTACTTAACCTCCTCGATCGGTTTCTTGTCTGCCTCCCCTTCTATCCGCACGGCAGCCTCTTCCCGGATAAAAAACCCTTCGCTGTCCAGAGGGGCGTTGGCCTGGGCAATGGGAAAATCCTTTTCATCCAGGGCTGACAAATATTTGATCTTGTCCGTCGCCCACCGCCCCTCCACATGCCTGTACGGGGTCTCGATAAATCCGAATTCATTGACCCTGGCATAGGTGCTCAGTGAAACGATCAGTCCGATGTTGGGTCCTTCCGGTGTTTCAATGGGACAAATTCTTCCATAATGGGTAGGATGTACATCTCGGACCTCAAACCCGGCCCTTTCACGGGTCAGACCGCCGGGGCCCAGGGCACTCAATCTCCGTTTATGGGTTACCTCAGACAGGGGGTTGGTCTGATCCATGAATTGAGAGAGTTGACTTGTGCCGAAAAATTCCTTTACCACGGCCGATGCGGGCTTGGAATTGATCAAGTCATGAGGCATCAACGTCTCGACCTCTTGAAGGCTCATTCTCTCTTTGATAGCCCTTTCCATCCTTACGAGCCCGATTCGGTATTGATTCTCCAGGAGTTCTCCCACCGCTCTCACCCGCCGGTTTCCGAGGTTGTCGATATCATCCACTACCGACTCCACGCTCTTCAACCGGATCAGCTCGGTAACCACTGCCAATATGTCCTCTTTTCGCAGGGTACGATGATCCAAGGGAACATCCAGATTGAGGCGGTAATTCAATTTCAGTCTTCCCACCTTGGAAAGGTCATAGGTATCAAGATTGAAAAAGAGCTTATCAAAGAAATTCTCTGCCACCTCCTGGGTAGGCGGACTGCTGGGTCTCATTTTTCGGTAGATATCCAGGACAGCCTCATCCGTGGTATTGACCCGATCCGTAAGGAGGGTCTCTCTGATGCTGGGGCTGATGCCTGGACCGCTCAGAACAAGAACCTCAAACGTAAGTATCCCTTTTTCCCTCAGAATCTCAAGGGCTTCAGAAAACAGGACCTGATTCGCTTCTAGAACCACCTCCCCTGTCTCGGGATCGACCATGTCGTCCGCTATCACACGGCCCTGGATCTCATCGTCCTCAACAGGGATCCGGATCCGTTCAGGGTCAATGCATGCAATATCGTGAACCCCTTTTTCTCTCATTAACTCCAGCAGTTCACGGGTAAGGGCCTGACCGTCTTCAGCAAGGACCTGGTCTGTTTCCGGATCGTTGATATTGCCGGAGATGATCAATCGGGTATCCTTTAGGTCTTCGGACACATGTCTGCGGAATGGAATGCGTGCCCGGCCTATGTCATGTGACCGGAGAGTCTTGAGGAGGCGTTGGGTGAATTTTACGCCTTGTTTGGCCAGGACCTCGCCTGTATCCGGATCTATGATATCTCTGGAGACCTTTTCCTGCAGCAGATGTTCCGGTCTGCACTCTCGCCAGCCCCCGGCCTCGCCAAGATAGATCATCTCGGTCTCATAGAAATGACGCAGGATCTCCTTTGCGGAATATCCTAGGGCCTTCAGCACGATAGTGGCTGGAAATTTTCGTCTCCTGTCAATGCGGACAAATAAGAAATCTTTGGGATCAAACTCAAAATCGAGCCAGGAGCCTCTCAACGGAATAATACGCGCCGAGTAGAGAAATTTGCCGCTGGAATGGGTCTTTCCCTTGTCATGGTCGAAGAAAGCCCCTGGAGATCGATGGAGCTGACTCACCACGGCCCGTTCAGTACCGTTTATAATAAAGGTACCCCGGTCCGTCATCATCGGGAGGGTGCCGAAATAAATTTCCTGCTCTTTAATATCCCGAATGCTCTTTGATTCATTGGCGGTATCTGTATCAAAAACAACCAATCGAACGGTCAGCCTGAGAGGGGACTCGTAAGTCATCCCTTTATTGAGACAGTCTTCCTCACTGTGTTTGACGTGTTCAAACGTATATTTAACAAATTCAAGGGAAGAAACGCCTGCAAAATCATGGATGGGGAAAACGCCCTTGAAGGCCGCCTGCAACCCGATCTCTTCGCGCTCCTCCGGCAGCACATCCTTTTGCAGGAATCGCTCGTAAGAATTCTTCTGCATATCGATCAGATTCGGGGTTTCCATGATCTTCTCTATTTTCCCGAAGCTCTTTCTGATACGCCTTCTGACACCATCCGTTTCTAACATGGCATCTCCTTCAAAAATTGAATATTCACGACTGACTGTTTACGATTGAACGCCAAAAAAACAATGGCGACAATCGAAAACAGTCAGACCAGGTATCGATGGGACTTTCCATATTTAAGATGCCTGCCTGCGGTGGTCTTATTTGATCTCCACCGAAGCGCCGGCCTCTTCAAGTTGTCCCTTGATGCTCTCCGCCTCTTCCTTGGGAACCCCTTCTTTCACTGCTCCCGGCACGCCGTCAACGACCGCTTTGGCTTCCTTTAGTCCCAGTCCGGTGATGGCACGAACCACCTTGATAACCTGGATCTTCTTGTCGCCGACAGCGGTCAGTACCACGTCAAACTCTGTTTGCTCGGCGGCTTCTTCCTTGGCCTCTCCGACCGGAGCAGCGGCAAACGCCATAGGCGCTGCGGCGCTCACACCGAATTTCTCTTCCATTTCCTTCACGAGCTCGGAAAGCTCGAGCACCGTCATATTGGATATGAATTCAATCACATCTTCTTTACTGATATTTGCTGCCATAATTATCCTTTCACCTCCGAATAGCGAATTACTGCGATGTTTCTTTTTGCTCTGAAACAGCCCTCAGAACATTCATCAGATTGGTCAAGACGCCGCTCAACGCCCTAACAAAGGATGTTGGGACGGCCTGCATCACCGATAACGTCTGCGCTAACAATACGTCGCGACTGGGCAATGCCGCCAGGTCCTTGACGCCCTGTTCATTGATCGCCTTTCCCGATATCTGACCGGTTTTGATTCTAAGCTTTTTAACCTCTTTTGCAAAATCAACCAGGGCCTTTGCAGGGCTTACCACGTCGTCATAGGTCAGGGCAATGGCTGACGGCCCGCGCATGGAATCGATTATTGCTTCGGTTTCAGTGCCCTGGCTGGCCAGCTTCAGCAGCCTGTTTTTCACTACCTCAAACTCGGCGTTGACCTTCCTGAGTTCGCCCCTCAGCCGGTTCAGCTCACCAACGTTCAGGCCCTGATAATCCACAAGAAATGCGCCCTGGGCCTTTTCCAGTCGACCGTGAAGATTGTCAATAAATCGGACTTTTTCGTCTCTATTCATGTTCACCTCCTCTCTGAACGACCATTAAATCGTCAAAGACAAAAGGTGCAGGCTTGCACATCTTTCAATGGTTTCAGTCTCGGCAGGCTTGCGGATTAAGCCCCTCGGCACATAAGAGGACCACGCCTCTTTAGGTTCCTCGGGGCACCTACTGTCTTTGACTTGAAATAATCCACGGGCACAATTCCCCTGGATCTTTCCTTGCATCTCGACTTTTAATAATTCCCGTGCTCGAACGGGCGATTTACATGTTTTGTAGTGAAAAAAGGGTTCTGCGGCACAGCATTTCCGGGGATCTCGGTGTCTTGATCCTACAACAACATCCCGGTTGCTTTCCGATACGGGTTTCACTTGTCACCGTACTGGATGGGCGATACCAACGCTTATCGGCTTAAGAGGTCCTTCACATAGATGGGGTCTATCTTAATCCCTGGTCCCATTGTAGAAGAGAGGGCTATCGCTTTGAAATAGGTTCCTTTGCTCGCAGGAGGCTTCAGTCTCTGGAGGGTTTCGATAAAGGCCCCCATGTTCTCCAAAAGTTTTTCAACGCCAAAGGAGACCTTCCCCAAAGAAGCGTGTACGATGCCTGCCTTTTCCACCTTGAAATCGATTTTTCCGGCCTTAATTTCATTCACCGCCCTTGCCACATCAAAGGTGACGGTCCCTAATTTGGCGTTCGGCATCATGCCTCTGGGGCCCAAAATACGACCCAGTTTCCCTACCGAACCCATCATGTCAGGCGTTGCGATGGCCTTATCAAAATCCAGCCATCCTTTTTGGATCTTATCCACAAGTTCTTCGGCCCCTGCATAGTCCGCTCCCGCATCCATGGCCTCTTTTTCTTTTTCACCCTTTGCAAAAACGGCGACGCGGACTGTTTTCCCCACACCATTTGGGAGGACCACCGTGCCTCTGACCATCTGATCGGCATGTCTGGGATCCACCCCTAAACGGACCGCAAGCTCCACGCTCTCATCAAACTTGGCATAGGTGCATTCAATTGCCAGCTGAACTGCCTCCTGAAAGGAGTATCTCTTCAGCCTGTCGATTTTCTGAACCATCTCTTTATATTTTTTCCCATTCCTGGCCATATTTCATTTCCTTCTTTGCTTAACTTGGGGATAGCCTCAACAAACCATAATATAATTTGAAAGCTGACAAAACTTCAAAACACCCCATCAGGTCACTGTAATGCCCATACTTCTTGCAGTTCCCTCAATAATCTTGACGGCGCCGGCCAGATCGATTGCATTGAGGTCTTCAAGCTTGACCTTCGCAATCTCCTCTACCTGTTTTCGCGTGACAGACCCGACCTTTTGCCGGTTTGGCTCGGGCGACCCTTTGGCAATTTTGGCAACCTGCTTTAGCAACACTGCGGCAGGAGGTGTCTTGGTAATAAAAGAGAAAGATCTGTCCGCATATATGGTGATGATGACCGGAATGACAGTGCCTGTCTGGTCTTGGGTCCTGGCATTGAATGCCTTGCAAAACTCTGCAATATTCACCCCATGCTGACCCAGCGCAGGCCCTATGGGTGGGGACGGATTGGCCTGTCCCCCTTTAACCTGAAGCTTTATGGATCCAATAATCTTCTTTGCCATGACAACCCTTCTTTCAATCCTTTACTTTAATAGTATACGCTCAAAATTGTATCCTGACAAATCGCAGATTTTTTTTATTGTTGAGGGTTTCATCGGAGTCACAGGATACAGGACATTATACAATACTCCGGGGCAACATAAGCCCTTTAATCTCAATTTTCTTGTCTTGGAAGCATGAATCTCCGGATCCTATTCACGGGGTATTATATCTTGTTGACCTGAATAAAATCCAATTCCACAGGTGTGGGACGTCCGAATATGGTGATGGACACCCGTAATTTCTCCTTTTCCGGTTTTATTTCCTCTACAATCCCTTGGAAATTAGTGAAGGGACCATCCACGACCTGCACATCGTCTCCTTCTTCAAAACTATACCGGGGTTTAGGCCGACTAACTCCTTCTTCCATCTGGCGGACAATCTGATCTGCCTCTTCATCGGAAATCGGGGTAGGATTGATTTCTCCCCCCACAAATCCGGTAACTTTTGCAGTGTTTTTTACTGTGTGCCAGGTTTCTTTGTTCAAGGCCATCTGAACCAGTATGTAACCGGGATAAAACTTCCTGGAGGAGGTCTTTTTCTGTCCTTTTTTGAGCTCTACCACCTTTTCCGTGGGCACAAGGATGTCTCCGAAGTGCTCCTTCTGTCCAAGGGCTTCGATCCGCTCCTGCAAATTCTTTTTTACCTTGTCCTCAAAGCCGGAATACACATGAACAATGTACCATTTTAGTTCCACACAAATACCCTATCCGACAACATTTCGAATGATTTTGATGAGACCGAAATCCACCAGTCCCAGAAAAAATGCGACCACGAGCGTCAGAATGATAACAACGGCGGTAGATGCCAGCAGTTCTTTCCGCGTCGGCCATTTGACCTTTTTGAGTTCCACCTTGGCTTCTCTCAAAAATTTTCCGGTCTTACCGACGATTCTGCCTATGGTACCCTCCCCGGGGTCCGGAGCCTTCTTTGCCGACTTCTTTATCATCCGGGGCGCCTTTTCAGCCACGGACCGGTTCTCTACGGCCGACTTGGGCTGCCCGTTTACAGCCTCACCGCCATTCCTTTTGGAGGCATCACGCTTCTTCTTGGGGTCCTTCTTGCTTTTTGTTTTCTGGCTCGGCTTTTTCATATCAAGATGTAGTTTCCAGTCCCTGACGCATGTCGGTGATGGGCAACACGCCATAACCCCCGACGCACATCGTCAATAAAGAAAGCCCTGATAGGCCCACCAACGAAAATGGCAGGCCAGGAGGGATTCGAACCCCCATCACCCGGATTTGGAGTCCGGTGCTCTAACCGTTAGAGCTACTGGCCTGCATTCTTTCACACAACCTACTTTGTTTCCTTATGAGGGGTATGGGTCATGCAGAAAGGGCAATATTTCTTGAATGTTAACTTATCCGGCGTCTTTCGCTTATTCTTGGTCGTCGTATAATTCCTGTGCTTACATTGCTCACAGGATAATGTGACAATATCACGCATTATTTTTAAGGTCTCCCTTACTCGATAATCTCACTGATAACGCCCGCGCCAACGGTCCTGCCACCCTCGCGAATGGCAAACCGCAACTCCTTCTCCATTGCTATCGGCGTAATCAGGGC
The DNA here is from genome assembly GCA_021737785.1 of Deltaproteobacteria bacterium. Taxonomy (NCBI): domain Bacteria; kingdom Pseudomonadati; phylum Myxococcota; class Myxococcia; species Deltaproteobacteria bacterium. The sequence continues at coordinate 31 of JAIPDI010000081.1, read as the reverse complement.
AACCTCCATCGATACATTGTCTCCGGGCATC
>JAIPDI010000080.1 GCA_021737785.1 Deltaproteobacteria bacterium | reverse complement strand
TCCTGGTGGAACAGAATGTGCGGCATACCCTGGAGATCGCGGACCGGGCATACGTGATCGAAAACGGGTGCATCGTCCTTCATGGAAACAGCAGGGATCTCTTGAAGGAAGAAAAGATCAGAAAGGCCTATCTGGGTCTCTAGGCCCTTATTCCCTGGTCTTCTGTCACGAAAAACAAGAAAATACGGCCATCCTTCCTTTGCACGCTCAGCCTTTTGTCATTCCGGCACGTTTCCAGCCGGAATCCAGAAATACGACGGACTGGATCCCGGCTAAGGGCATGCCGGAATGACGGGACAGCACCAGCTGTTTTGGCTGCGGTTATCCGCTCTAGAAGCAATCCACATCGATTGATCTTTTCCATTATTTCCCTGCCTTGACTTGCACCCTATTGTTCCCCCTTGAAATGCTTTGACAGATCCCAGGTCGTTTGCTAAACAAAACAGCGAAGCATTCACCTGACATGAATCATGCGGCCGATGTTGCTGAGGACAGGCTCATCCAACAAGTAAACAGCAATCGGGAACCTTCTTCATGCTCGAAAATCGAAAACAAGAAAGCCCTGCTTTGCCCGTTCAGGAGGCAATCCGGCTGCTGTTGGACCTCGCGCCGCACATCCAGATTTCAAGGCACGCTCCAGGCAAAATTACCATAAGGTTCAGCCTTTCCAGCCTTGGAGTGCTTCAGGATGCAGGTGTCGGAAATTTCAACCAGAAGATTCCCGGCGTCCGGAGTGCCAAAGTCAGTCTCTGGCGACGCACCGTGGATATCGAATACGATGCGGATCAGATACCTTTTGAAGTTTGGGAAGATCTGGTGGAATCCAATCAGAACCCGGAAAAAAGAAAGGACCTCAGGGATCGCCTCACGAACTTTCTCAAAGGATAGATCTTGGAATTTTTGGTGGTAATCCCGCCTTGCGGGACACCATGCGGAGAAGTTGGTGCCTTACCGGTGAGCGCCCATAACCAAAACAGGTGCATCACCGCATGGAGCGAAAATAATGGTATCCCTTTTCACCCGATGGTCGCTTGCCCGCCTGGCCATTGCCGCTGTTATCGCTGCCTTTGCCCTCAGCCTTTTCCAGGCCGCAGAATGCCGGGCCGTCTCGCGCCGGGATGCATTGCCCTCCTGGCAGGGGGATGTCAGGGAACTCCTTGTGGATTTCATCTTTGATGTATCCACGTTTGGGGACAAGGATTTCATCCCCGGACGGGATCGCCTCGCCGTGTTTGATATGGATGGAACGCTTCTCTCCGAAAAGCCGCTCTACTTTGTGCTGGATGCGACCATCCACTATCTGATTGCGTATGCATCCGAGGTGTCGGCAAAGGGACCGGAGTACAAGGCCCTCTGCGATGCAGCCATGAGTCGTGATTTGGAGTACCTGCGAAAGGATCTCGACAAAACATTCAGTCTCGCGTTTGAAGGAAGAACCTTTGATTTTTTCAGAGACTATTGTCTCAAGGTGTTTGAGACAGCCGTCAATCCCGAGAAAAAAAGGCCTCTCAAGGAACTGGTCTACAAACCGATGATTGAACTCATTGACCTGTTGCATGAGCGGGGCTTCAGCGTTTACGTGGTTTCAGGCGCCCTCCAATTCGCCGTAATGGCGATCTCGGAGGAATACCTGCACGTGGATCAAAGCCGTTGTATCGGGTCCATGGTGACGGCCAGGGCGGAAAAGGTCGGGGACAAGACGGTTTTCATCCGGGGGAAGATCAGTCCCCCGGTGAATCTGAACAGCGCAAAGTCAATCCGGATCAAGATGCGGACAGGACGGACGCCGGTCCTGGCCTTCGGCAACTCCTACGGCGACATCTGGATGCTGGAATTTACGGCTACCTCTCCTTACCGCCACCTCTCCTGTGTCATCGATCACGACGATCCGGCCGAATTCGTGTATTGCAAAGAGGGTCTCATGGATGAGGCACGGAAGAAAGGGTGGCCCATTATCAGCATGAAGAACCATTTCAAGACGACCTTCCTGAAGGCGGAGCACGACCGGGATACGCCCGGACAGTCCGGCCAGAACGATAAGAAGTGAAGATCGTCATGAAGGTTGCAGCGGATCCCCATGTGATGCGGAGCCATTGTGGGGCGGGTTGGTGGGAAGGTGTATGGAAAAGACGCTCCCCCTGCCGGGGATGCTCTCAACGGTCAGGCGGCCTGCGTGGGCCTGTACGATGTGCTTGGCAATGGCCAGACCCAGACCTGTGCCTCCCAATTGCCGGCTCCTCGCCTTGTCCACCCGATAAAACCGTTCGAACAGGCGGCTGAGATGTTTTTTTTCAATGCCGTATCCCTGATCGTGCACGGAAATCACGGTCCCCCCCTCTTCTTCGGTAACTCTTATCCGGACCGTTTTCTTCTCCTCACTGTATTTTATGGCGTTATCGATGAGATTCACCATTGCCTGCTCCAGAAGGGGAGGATCGACCCACGCCCGAGTCTCTTCGGGGCATGATATCTCGATCTGTATCTGTTTGCCATCGGCCCTGCTGTGACAGACCTGGACGGCGGTCCGAAGGATTTCACTGATCCGGCTGTCGATCCGCTCTATTTCCCCCTGCTCAGCCCCCTGCTCAATTCTCGAAAGGCGGAGGAGGTCTTCTACAATGGCCTCGAGACGGGCAACATGCTTGTCAATGATGGTCAGAAAACGGTCCGCATCCTTTGGATTCCTGACCGCGCCGCCGCGAAGGGTTTCCACAAACCCTTTGATGGTCGTAATCGGGGTCTTGAGTTCATGGGAAACATTGGCGACAAATTCACGACGGACATTCTCAAGCCTGCGAAGGCGCGTCACATCATTAAAGACAACCAACGCGCCGATCTGTCTTCCCCCGGCGTCTCGAAGCGGGGTCCCGTGGCAGTTGACAATCGCTGAGGCGAGGGGGATGTCCATTCGTGCGGGTGTTCCGATTGAGAGGGTATCTTTTACAAACTGATGCAGCAGCGTACTTCGGACCAACTCCTGTATACTCCGGCCCTCCATATCGTGCGGATGGACGTCGAGCATCCGGCCGGCGGCTTGATTCATGCTGATGAGGCGCTCTTCCATGTCCAGGGCCATCACCCCTTCGGCCATACTGGAAAGCACGGCCTCAATTTCATTGCGTTGGCGGATGACCGTATCGATCCGCTCACGCAATTCTTCGGCCATCCGGCTGAGTGAAACGGAAAGGGCTTCAATTTCCTGGGAGGCCGTGAAGGAAGGCTTATGTTCGAACTGCCCGCGGGCAATGGATTCCGCCCACATTCTGATCTGTTGAATCGGACGGACAATACGGCGCGCTACAAAAAGACCGAGGACGGCTGCCAAAACCGCGATCACCAGCCCGCCGAAAATTATTTTGGTCTGAATAGCGCCGATGGTTTCGTCGACGGAGTCTATGGGGATGGAAGTACGGATGACCGCATTCACGTGTCCCTCCTGCCGGGCAGGGACGGCCACGTACATCAGATCCTTTTCGAGGGTCCTGCTGTGCCGGATGGACGTGCCTCGGTTGCCGTTTAAAGCGTCAATAAACTCTGACCGGTCGGCATGATTGTCCATGGCTGCGGGAGCTTCATCGGAATCTCCGACCACCCTCCCGGATGGAAGCATCACGGTGATGCGGGTGTCGGCCGCCCGCCCCATCCGTTTTACCGCCTGATCCAATTTCCCTGCATCAAGCGGATCGATGTAGCTCAGGATCTGTTCCTGGCAAAGGCGTGCCCGGGCCTCCAGATCCAAGGCGGTTTGGTCGAGATAAAAGTGCCTGGTTGAGCGGGAGGCATACCAGGCGACGGCCACGAGAGATATACCGGTGATGAGCAGGTAGGAGGGGTAAATCTGCCAGAATAAACGTCTTTTTACCGCCATAAACTACTCCTTGAAACGGTATCCAACCCCTCGGACCGTCTCGATGAACCTGCCGCTGGGACCCAGCTTCTTTCGAAGGCCTGCAATCTGGACGTCCACGGAACGGTCGGTTACAAAATAGTCTGTTCCTCGAACAGTATCGACGATCTGGGAGCGGGTAAATACCCAACCGGGCCTTCGCACCAGATAATTTAGGATGCCGAACTCGGTGAAGGTCAGCGGCACGCTTTTCCCATCTACCAGGACCTCCCGCCGACCTGGATGAATCATGAGATTGCGGATCTTCACCACATCGGATGCCCCTTGGGCCTCCTCCTGTTTTCTCCGGAGCACCGCCCGGACCCTGGCCAAAAGGATTCTCGGGCTGAAGGGCTTGGTGACATAGTCGTCAGCCCCCAATTCGAGCCCGGCGACGACATCCGGCTCCTCCCCTTTGGCCGTCAGCATCACGATCGGGATTTGCCTGGTTTCGGAATTGCTTTTAAGGATCCTTGTCACCTCCAGGCCATCTATTCCGGGAAGCATAAGGTCTAATATGATGAGGTGCGGAAGGTCCTTTCGTGTGAGGTCAACGGCCTTTTCTCCGGAGTCGGCAACCCTCACATCATATCCCTCCCGCAGGAGGTTGAATCTCACCAACTCCAGGATATCTTCTTCGTCGTCGACCACGAGAATACGTTCTTTAGGCATAGCGTCTCTTTTCCAATGCACCGTTTCAAAAAAACAGAAATAAACATTACCAGCCTGTCAGCATTATGTAAATAGAGACTGCATTGTCAGAAGAATCCTTCACGCCGCTGCCGACAGCGGGGCCTATGCATCCCTCGGGATCAATATGTCCTTCCTGTGACGGGGAATTTCTCCTTCCACCATGTAGATTACCTCCTCGGCAATATTAGTGGCATGGTCGGCGATCCGTTCCAGGTGACGTGCAATAAAAAGGAGATTGATCAAATACCCCACCCGGTCGGGCTGGGCCTTGATCACTTCCTTGATCTTATCGTAAATATCCCGGTTGATGTCATCCACTTCATCATCGGAGATACACACCTTATAGGCCAGGTCCGCATCCAGGTTCACCAGTGCATCCAAGCTGTTGTGCAGCATGGTCTCTGTTTTTTCTGCCATGGTGCCGTATTCGAAGGGGACCTTGACCGGGGCCCTTCTGGCAATGTTTTCCACGCGCTCTGCGATATTGACGGCCTCGTCCCCCACACGTTCCAGGTCGTTGTTGATCTTGATGACTGCACTGATGAACCGCAGATCCACTGCCACCGGTTGATGCAGGGCCAGGATTTTGAGGCATTCCTCTTCCACCTCCACCTCGGCGTCATCGATTTCCTGATCACTGTCAATAATCTTCTGCGCCAACTCGCCGTTTCTGTTTTCAAAGGCTTCGATGGCCATTCGGACCCGTTCCTCGGCCATGGCGCCGAGAGAAAGGATCTTCTTTTTCAGGCTCTCCAACTCTCTTTGTAAATGCCGTTTCATAGGCCTTTCCTCATTCGTGTGCCTCACTGGGTTAACCAAATCGGCCGGTAATATAATCAGACGTCTGCTTTAGCTTGGGCCGGGTAAAGAGGGTCTCGGTCCGGTCCACCTCGATCAACTCGCCCAAATAGAAAAAGGCTGTTACATCCGATACCCTTGCGGCCTGCTGCATGTTGTGGGTGACGATAATGATGGTGTACGACGCTTTCAATTCGTGAATCAGTTCCTCGATCTTCAGGGTGGCGATGGGGTCCAGGGCCGAAGCAGGCTCGTCCATGAGCAAGACCTCCGGCGCCACGGCCATGGCCCGTGCAATGCAGAGGCGCTGCTGTTGACCGCCGGACAGTCCCAGGGCCGAATCGTGAAGACGATCTTTCACCTCATCCCACAGGGCCGCCTGTTTCAGACTAATCTCCACCCGCTCTGTCAGAAGACCCTTGTCCTTGATGCCGTTGACGCGCAGACCATAGGCCACATTCTCAAAAATAGTCTTGGGAAATGGATTGGGTTTTTGAAAGACCATCCCTACATGACGACGCAGTGTCACCACGTCCACACTCGGATCGTAGATATTGTCGCCGTCAAGGAGGACCTTTCCCTCGGACCTGCTGTACGGGATCAGATCGTTCATCCGGTTGAGGCAGCGCAACAAGGTGCTTTTCCCGCAGCCCGACGGCCCGATAAGGGCGGTTACCTGATTCTCGTGAAAGTCCATGGTGATGCCGGAAAGGGCCTGGGACTCGCCGTAATAGAAATCCAGATCCTGTGTCGACATTTTGGGTGGATGTTCCAGTGGAACCGAGGGGGAAATAGGATTCATCGCTTCCTCCTGAGCCGGGACCGGTAAACAATGGCAATCAGGTTCAAACCGAGCACCAGGACGATCAGCACCAGGGCCGTTCCATACTGGAGGGGACGCGTGGCCTCGATCTCCGTGCCTGCCGTTGCCAGCACATAGATGTGGTACGGCAACGCCATGATCTCATCAAAGATGGAGGCCGGGAGTGAAGGGGTGTAAAACACCGCGGCCGTGAACATGATGGGTGCGGTCTCCCCGGCTGCCCTGCTGATCCCTAAAATGGTTCCGGTGAGGATGCCGGGCAGGGCCGTTGGCAGAACGACCCGGTAGATGGTCTGCCACTTGGTGGCGCCAAGGCCCAAAGACGCCTCTCTGTATGTGTCCGGAACGGCCCGCAGGGCCTCTTCCGTGGACCCGATAATGACCGGCAGGGTGAGGGCGCCCAGGGTCAGTGCCCCTGCAATGATGCTGACCCCCATGTTTAAGTATACCACAAAAAATGCCAGACCGAATAGCCCGAAAACCACCGACGGGACCCCGGCGAGGTTATTGATGCCCAGCCGGATGATGCGGACAACGCGGCCGGGACGCGCATATTCGTTCAGGTAGATTGAGGACGCAACACCGATCGGGAGCGCGACAAGAATGGCGCCGAGGCTGAGACAGAGGGTCCCGACAATGCAGGGGAGGATGCCCCCCCTGGTCATGGAATCGATCGGGGGCTGTGTGAGGAATGTCCAGTTAATGGCCCGCCACCCCCTTGCCACCAGGAAATAAACCACCAGAAGGAGTGCTGCCCCATTGATCACGGCCGAGACCCTGAAAAGGCTGAACATCACGCCCTGGACCACCTTTCTGCGAGGCTGCACGCCACTACTGTGATTGATCCTGTTCATCCGTCAATCCTGATTATGACTGCTCGTTACTCGTTGCTGGTTACTGGTTGCTCGTTGCTGGTCGGGTCTCACCTTCTTACCCTCTTACCCTCTTACCTTCTCCCCCTTGCTCCCCGCTCCCCGCTCCCCGCTCCCTGCTCACAGGCATCACAGCGTCGCCGCCCCCACCTGCCGGTATCGATGGGAAATCTGCTCGGCAATGATGTTAAAGGCCAATGTAAACAGAAACAATATAATGGCCGTGGCGAATAGGGCATAGTAATGGTCGCTCTGAAAAGGGGCCTCCCCCATCTCTGCAGCGATACTCGCGGGCATGGGCCTTACCGGATCAAATAAAGATCCGGGCATCATGGCGGCGCCGCCTGCGACCATCAGCACCACCATGGTCTCTCCCATGGCCCGTGACATCCCCAGAATAACCGCGGTGGTTATGCCGGAAATGGCTGCCGGGAAAGTCACCCGTGCGATGGTTTCCCAGTGGGTGGCGCCCAGGGCCAAAGATGCCTCTTTCAGTTCCATAGGAACGCCGAAAATGGCATCTTCCGAGAGGCTGCAGATGGTGGGAATGGACATAAAGGCCAGCATGAGTGAGGCATTGAAGAGATTCAATCCCGTGGGCATATCCAGGATCTGCTGAAGAAAGGGCGCCACAATGACCATGCCGAAAAATCCGATGACCACCGAAGGAAGGGCCGCCAGCAACTCCACCATCGGTTTTACCCACTCCCGAACCCTCGGAGACGCCCTCTCCGCGAGATAGAGGGCGGTCAACACCCCTAATGGTATGGATATCATCGAGGAGACCAATGTCACGGCAAGGGATGCCACAATCAGGGGAAAAATCCCGAAGTCCGGTGGGTCATCGGTTGGATACCATTCTGTCCCGAATACGAAGTCCGTCACCGATACTTCTTTAAAAATAGGTAGGCCCTCCAAAAACAGGAATAGGGCAATCAGGAAGAGGGTGGTGATGGAAGCCAGGGCCACGCCAAAAAAACAAAACCGAATGACCCGTTCCGTGTTTCGCCGGCCTTTTCCTGTTTTCGTGTTTTTTGCCATGCGCAATCCTTCATTAGTCCCGTCCGTCCACTAAGTTCGCTGATTTCCGCAGATGATTTGCCTTCTAATTGGGTTTTAGGCCCGTGGGATCCGTCCGGAGTATCCCACGGGGCCGCCCGGTTTACAACCGCGAATCAAAAAAGGGGCACATATCCTGCTTCTTCAACATATTTCTGTCCCTTATTGGGATTCAGGACAAAGTTGATGAAATTGAGCACATCCCCCTTTGGCCATCCCGGCGTGAACATGAAGAGGGGCCTGCTGATCGGAAACGTCCCGTTCAGGGTCGTGGTTTTTGACCCCTCAACCCGGTTTACCGTCAGGGTCTTGACGTCTTTGTTTACATATCCGAGACCGATATAACCGATGGCGTTCTTGTTTTTTGCCACTGCCTGAGAGACCGCCCCATTGGAGGCCTGCAGGAGGGCTCCGGGAAACACCCGTTCCTTGTTCAGGACCTTCTCATGCCAAACCTCATACGTGCCTGAAGAGGTGTCCCGTGAGATAACGACCACAGGCTGATCAGGCCCGCCGATCTCCTTCCAGTTTTTGATCTTTCCCATATAGATGTCTTTGAGTTGGGCCAAGGTGACATTGACGATGGAATTACTGGGGTGGACCACGGGCACGATACAGTCATAAGCAACCGCAAAGGGGACCGGATAAATCCCGTTTTTGACGGCCAGGTCGACTTCCTTCTGCTTGATAAACCGAGACGCGTCGGCAATGTCCGTCGAACCGTCGACAAGGGCCTTCATCCCATTGCCGGACCCGCCGCCCGAAATGGATATCTTTACATCCGGGTTCTGTTTCATGTACGCCTCAGCGGTTTTCTGTGCAATGGGAAGCACGGTCGTCGATCCCTTGATCACAATGTTTCCTGCCCACGCCATATTCCCCGCAAAAAGTCCTGCCACAAGAAACGCTGCGATTCCAATACCTTTTATTTTCATTTTTTCCTCCATAGAATTGAAAGTGTTATAAAGAGGGTCCGCCTAATCCCGGGTGAACCATCCGCCTCGAGTTCGTTTTCGACTACCATGGTCCTGAATTGTTAGATTTTTGTTAGGGTCCCGTTAACCTTCCGTTAAAAAGTCCGTCCAACACCTCCTTTCCTTAGTTGGTAGCGATGATTCGGGCCCGCGGCCCCCGTGTGGAGCGAATGACTGAATACACGACCCGATGCGCGATGCAAATTCACATGATCCGCAACATAGGAGGGGTTTATTAGGAAAGAATTTGATGCATATTAGGATTGGGTGAGCCGGTACAAGGCACCCCCCTCAAGCATGATCCTTGTCCGCAGTGACGCCGTCGGGTGTTTGTCGGCCGCTCTCGGGCCATCCTTTCACGGGCACACTGCAAACCCCACCCGAAGAATCAGCAGAAAGGGCTTCGGCCGTGAAGTTATAACGGCAGAAACCTAATCCCACGCTAATACATTTCTAATACCCGTGGGTTCAACTGTGCATCGATATCAATGGCGCCTGTCTCCCAAGAGGCATGAAACGGGTATATGATTCAACTTATTGATATATAAGAAATAAAAATATTACTTCGGGAAGACGGGGAGAGCCTGGCTTGTACACATTAATACAATTTCAGCGAAACCTATTTTCTCGCAATAAACACAGCTGGACTTCTTTACAGAGGCGATCGCATGGCAAACGGAAGGATACTGATTGTGGAGGATGACGAGGACCTGGCTTGTATGCTGGAATACAATCTCAGCAGGAAGGGATACCTCACAATAAGCGCATTGAACGGTCCGTCGGCCTGCCGCTTGATCGAAGAGGAAAGGCCCGATCTGATCCTTTTAGACATTATGCTTCCCGGGATGGACGGGTGGCAAATTTGCAGGATCGTTCGCAATCATGAACGGGAAGACATATCCGAGATCCCGATCATTATGCTCACCGCCCTCGGTTCGGTCAAAGAAAAACTGAAGGGAATCGAGATGGGGGCCGATGACTATATTCCAAAGCCCTTCTCGGTCAAAGAGGTGTTGCTCAAGGTCGATCGGCTGATTGCAAGAGAAATGAAGAAAAGGCATCTGGGCGCCGAGGTCGAAAAACTCAAGGTAAGGGAATCGCAGCAAACCGATTTTCAAGACATGCTGTTTCATGAGTTGAGAAACCAGTTGGTCATCATCGGCGGGTATTCCGAGAGAATTGCCGGAAACCATCTCATGACCCCTGAAAAATACCGACACTGTGCAGGGGTCATCAAAGAGTGTTCCCATTCCCTGAATTCAATAACAGAAGAAATGCTTTTGCTCGCCAGGCTTGAGACCGGCGATTATCTTCTCCCTGAGCAAGATATTTCTCTTGCGGAAACCGTCCGTCAAGTCATTTCAATCCTCTCAAGACAGGCCGATGAAAAGGGAGTGCTCATCCATTTTGAGCTGGCAGGAAACCTTCCAACGCTGAGGTTGAACCCGACTGCTGTGAAGGTCGTGGTTTCCAATCTCCTGGAAAATGCTATCAAATACAGCCCCGAAGGATCTGGCGTCGCCGTACGTGTGGAATTCAAAAAAGGAGTGGAGGCGAGCGTGCAGGTGGAAGACAGGGGCCCGGGCATACCAGCGAGCGAAAGGGAGAAAATATTCGATAAATTTTACCGTGGAAAAAATGTAAGAGCCGGGACCAAGGGGACCGGCCTGGGCCTCTATATCTCAAAAACGCTCATCGAATCGATGGGGGGCGCCATATTTCTGGAAAACAACCCTGAAGTTGGCACCTGTTTCACTGTCGTCTTCTATCCGCCATCATCCCCTTTGCTGCCGTAAATAGGCGGACAGTCGGGAATGCAAAATGACAAGCCCCAATTTTGAGGTGTTTGCGCCCTTTGGATGCCCGGCCTGATTGGGTCGTTACGCCTTCAAGCGATATCCGACGCCCCGAACGGTCTCGATATAACTGCCTGCAGACCCCAGTTTTCTCCTGAGTCCGACAATTTGAACATCCACTGAACGATCCGTCACGAAATATTCAGAGCCCTTTACCTGGTCGACAATCTGAGACCGGGTGAACACCCATCCCGGTCTATGGGCCAGGTAGCTCAGGATACCGAATTCAGTAAAAGTGAGGGTTACCGGCTGCTGGTCCACCAGGACCTCACGACGACCCGGGTGAATCACCAGTTTGTGGATCTTTACGACTTCGGATTCGTCCGAGAGATCGGCCGATTTTCTCCGAAGGACCGCTTTCACCCTGGCTGCCAGAATCCTTGGGCTGAACGGCTTGGTAACATAGTCGTCTGCGCCCAACTCCAGACCCGCCACAATATCCGACTCTTCACCTTTGGCCGTCAACATTACAATAGGGATATCCCGGATCCCCGGGTCATTCCGGAGGGCTTTCGCCACCTCAAGTCCGTTTATGCCCGGGAGCATGAGGTCCAGCACCACAAGATCGGGGCGCTCCGTTCCTATGACGTCAAGGGCCTTCTCCCCGGTCGGGGTGCAAATGACATCGTATCCCTCCTTGGTCAGATTAAAACTGATCAACTCCAGGATATCTTCTTCATCATCCACCACAAGGATCTGCTTTTTGGACATGCGGTCTGCCATCTACAAGGGTAAACTCACGCCTATGCCCGTCTGTCTTGCGGCATCCATCCGGACATATTAACCGTCTCATATTTGTCTTTACACCGTCATTCCGGCGAAGGCCGGAATCCAGTTCCCGTACCTGCGGGGATCGAGTCCGGCATGACGAAGATGTCGGTACTATTTCGAGACAGTTAATATATGGTGTTCCGGGTGGATGCCGGCAACAGATGGTTAGAATTTGAAGTTCACGTCGAACTGAAACAGGTTCTCGGGCTCGTTTGTCTTCCCGGGAGCGTAGTCGATCTTTTCGCTGCGATAATAGTCCAGGGCCAAATAGACGTGCTTGGCCAGACCGAACTTGAGTTCGACCTCGTGTCCCTGCACATTGGTATCGCCGCCGTAGAAATCGCTGTCCGGCAGGAAGTCCAGCACCGCATCCTTTTCAAGACGCCGGTAATTGTACTTCAGCTCCCAGTCACCCAGATCCTTGACGCTGCGCCCGAATTTGAAGCCGGCTAGCCAGCCGGTATCATCGTTATCCGCATCAGACTTGATAAACTGGCCGAATAATGCCGCATGCTGAATATACGAGTTGAATTTGAATCCCACCTCGCCATCCAGGGCGATGGATGAATAGTTGTACAACAGGTTGCCGTTTGCGTCCGTAGAGTTGGTGCCTGCACTGTGTGCAAACGAGTTTCCCTCCACATCCGAGTTCCAATACCAGGTTCCCGCCAGTTTGATCCAGGTGGCCTTGGTGGGATAAATGGTCACACCGGGCTGAAAAACAAACATAATTGCAGTTTCTTCATTTGCTCTGAACTCTTGAAGGACAAACAGGGCCGGATTCAGAAAGAATCCGAACTGGTCGTTGATCTTGAAATCCAGCGGGGACGCAATTCCCTGGGGTCGAATATCGCCGTCCCAGACCAGGTCTTTGGTTTGATAGATGGGGTTCTTGAACTGACCGCCGATGATCTTCCATTCCTTGAACGGCTGGAACTGGGCGTAAGCGTAATCGATTCTGGCATCCGGCGTCTCAAAGTCCCTGTCAAAGGTCTGGTTGGTGGAACGTGGATCCGTGCCGCCCGAGCTCAGTCCAAAGCCCACCTGCCATTTCTTATCTTCAGTAACATCCGCCACCGCTCCGAAGCGCCACCTGTAGCGTCCTCTGTTCCGGTTGGTGGTGGTCCCATCGCTTTTTTCCTTGTCTTCGTACTGATATCGAAGACGAAAGTCCCCCTTGAAATGAATCCTATTGACCCATCCGGGTACCTTGGCCCACGTCTGCGACTCCTCCTTGACGGTCTTCTGCGCCGTCTCCTTGGCCACCTTTTCCGCAGTCTCTTTTACCGTGGTCTCCTGCCTGGCCCCTTCTTTCTGCATCTCCTTCAGCAGTTGGCCCGCCTCCTGCTGGCTGAGAAGACCTTTTTCCACCAGTTTGTTGATCAAAACATCCACTTCAGCGGCATATGACGGCGCCATTCCCAGATTAAAGAACAGGGCACCGATCAGACATACAAACAGTGCAATTCTTTTCATTGTAGACATTCTCCTTCCACTCAATTTTTGTTGCGGCACATCGAAAGATATGACGGCGACTCTTTCCTCCTAAATCCTCTGCATTTCACCTCCTCTCCGAATACGTTGCATTTCGCAATTCAGGCCATGATGAAACAGACGGATTAGCAACCTATTAGGAGGAAGTTAGATTTTGGTAAGATCGAAATTGAGCAGGCACGTATTGGCGAGGGATCGTGAATTGCTTATTCCAGTAGACGGATCAGCCAAAGCTGTTTGGAAAATTTCTCACCGGCGTTGGAGAACGGAGATTTGAACAGGGTTTGCGTGGAACAGGAAGGGACCACCCCTTCTCTGTCCACGCAGAGAGAGTAATGAAGAAACTGCTATGAAAATAGACCCCCTTTGTAAGGTTTTTATGAGGGATATGTTACGTGTGCGTGATATGTGAACTGAACTATCAAAGGAGGGTGATTGCCCTGGTTCAGAGCGCCAGGCGGTGTGGATCAGGCAGGCCCGTTAACGGCTTCGCAGACATGGCTGTTGTTGTGCAGCCACAACGAAATATCCTCCCGTAGATCCTCCGGAAGCCCTTTGCCCAACACCTCGAATCTGGTTACGTTTGTTGCCCGGTCATAGATCATCATGATCCGAGTCGCTTCCCTCCCCTCGGGGTCCAACCCGGCTGTATCAGGAAGGTCAAATACCCAGTGCAGTTGATTGATGCATCGTCTCTTTTCCATCATTTTTCTCCTTATTTAATATGATTCTCATTTAAATTTGTAGTGGAGGCCGTGAGGACCTTGAATCGTCTGACGGCGACTCCGCGAACGATATACGCAAATCAATTCATGCCCATGTGGTGCAAGGGACTTCCTCGAACTGGACACTCCTCAATTCCCCAAAAAATAAGCATGGATTGTTAAATGGTCATTAGCCTTTCATTAGATTAAGGAGAATGAGGGTATCCATTTAACTCAGGTGGCTACTATATGTTGTGGTCACGTTTTTTAGGCCCTCTGACATGCTTAATGATCTTGCCATATGGAACCGGATCAACGTGCATTGCCTGTTGAACAAGGCGATAAAAGAGCTTCCCACGATGTTGAGAAGTGCGCCGGTTAAAACGGAAAG
>JAIPDI010000079.1 GCA_021737785.1 Deltaproteobacteria bacterium | reverse complement strand
GAAGTGATGAAGGGATGTGTGGAACTCCTCAGAGAACTGGAGCTGCCGCATGAGGTAAAGGTGCTCTCAGCTCACCGGACCCCTGATCTGACCAGGGCGTATGCCGTTTCTGCGGCCGATCGCGGAATTGAAGTGATTATCGCGGGTGCGGGGTGGGCCGCTCATCTGGCCGGGGCCATTGCGGCAAACACGACTTTGCCGGTGATCGGGGTGCCTGTCGACTCATCCCCTTTCAAAGGGCTGGATGCGCTTTTGTCCACCGTCCAGATGCCTTCAGGCATCCCTGTCGCCACAGTGGCGGTAGGGAGCGGGGGTGCCAAAAACGCCGCGCTCCTGGCCGCTCAGATCCTGGCCTTGAAATATCCCAGCGTTTCCGAAAAGGTAAAGGACTACCGTAAGAAATTGACAGAACAAGCTTCACTTAAAGTAGATTTCTGGGAACATCCGAAAAATGCTTAGCATCCTTGTTCTTAATCCCCTCTTGGTGCCTTGTCGGTAAGCGCTCAAAAATTGCCGGGATTTGCACCAATACCTTTTTGGTTGCGGCGGTTAGACCGCCTTAGACTCTTTGTCTGTAACTTCTCTGCAACGTGCGAAGAAGTTTTCCCGTGGGGGTCTCTGCTCAAGAGCTGCAAAAACCGAATACAGCTCCTGGGAACGGCAGCAGGGCTTTACAATACAGTCTGTTCCAGCCCCAAGAACAGTCTTTCATGGGACGGTATGTCCTCGCTGCCTTTCCGTAAACATTATTCGGAGCCCGGGGGCGGCCGCCGAACCATACGACCGCATTTTATTGCAGCTCTTGGGCAGAGACCCCCACGGGCGTCCTCTGGGACTTGGGTGAAACCTGTTTGGTTGCGGCGGTTAGACCGCCTTAGGAACAGGGGCGCAAATATCATGGACGTATTCTTTTCCTAGCTGTGTGCGCTATTAACTTTGGGAGAGACTGAACCGCGAAATGATTATCCGTCTGGATCCTGCCGTAAACCAGGACCAAGTAATTCAGCAGGCGAAAAAGGTCCTCCTGCAAGGGGGACTGGTTGCATGTCCCACAGAGTCATTCTATGGTCTTGCCGTGGATGCCGGCAATGAAACGGCCATCCGGAAGCTGTTTTCCTTGAAACACCGGGACCCGGGACAGCCGGTCTTAATCCTGATCCCCTCCGCCGAATCCTTGAGAGATTATGTGACCCGCATCCCCCCGGCCGCCGTCCCTTTGATCCGGGAGTTCTGGCCCGGGGGCCTGACCCTGATCCTGGAGGCATCTAAAAAGATCTCGCCCCTCCTCACCGGCGGAACCAAAACCATCGGCGTCCGATTGTCCGGTCACCCCATCCCTACCGCACTGGCTCGGGCCATCCGGGGACCCATCACCGGGACCAGCGCCAACCCTTCGGGCGCCCCTCCCTGCTGTCATGCCGAAGAAGTCACGGCCTATTTCGGAGACAGGATCGATCTGATCCTGGACGCAGGGGAAACAGCAGGCGGGATCGGATCAACCGTTCTCGACATGACCACGCACCTGCCTAAAATCATAAGGGATGGGATGATCCCACGCCGGGAACTGGAAAAAATCATTAAGGCCGTCACCCCGCCAGCCGTTTCTCCCTGAACGATGGGACGCCTGCCGGGAAACCGGAACAAATGAAGGTGGGAGGTGATTATTTCGATCTGAAAGAATACAAGAGCGGCAGATTAGAACTTAAGTGGTGTGAATTGGGCGCATTCGGGACGTGCAAAGAGCGGAAGAGCACGGGCGAAAAAAGCCTGTGCATTAATGCGCCCCATAGGAAATTGCATCGATCCGGTAAGTTTTGATTTTTCTGAGTAACGTTGTGTAGTCAACCTTGAGTCTCCTGGCCGCCTCGCTCTTATTCCCTTCTGCCTGCGCTATGACCCCCTCGATGACTTCCTTTTCAAAGACCCCCTTCAGACCCGTGACAATCTCCTTGAGCGATTTTCTGCCGTCATAAAGGGTTAAAGGGATGCCCCCATTTTCTGTTCCAGACACGAAATGGGAACTGAATGTCAGATGGTCGGGCAGTATCCGCGCATTTTCCTCGGAGAGGAGCACGGCCTGACGGATCACGTTGCGCAGTTCACGGACATTGCCGGGCCAGTGAAATGCAGTAAGGAGAAGCATGGCCTCCTCAGAGACGCCCCCACAGCTCTTTCCCAGTTCTTCCTCCACCTCACTCATGAACCTTTTGGTCAGATAGGAGATATCCTCACCCCTCTCTCTCAACGGAGGCGTTCGAATGAGAAACTCATTCAACCGGAAGTAGAGGTCTGACCGGAAGCGACCTTCCTCAACATTCTTTTCCAGGGGCTGGTTTGTGGCGGCAACGATTCGAACGTCAACGTCCACAGGGGCCTGGCCCCCGAGTCGGTGGACTACCCGTTCCTGCAGCGCCCGCAGCAGCTTCTGCTGCACCGTATAGGGGAGATTGCCTACCTCGTCCAGGAACAGGGTCCCGCCGTCCGCCAATTCGAACTGCCCGGGTTTGTCGGCATAGGCCCCGGTGAAGGCGCCCTTCACGTAGCCGAACAATTCGCTCTCGATGAGGGTCTCGGGGATGGCCCCGCAGTCCACGGCCACAAAAGGCCCCTTCTTTGCGCAGCTCACATCATGAATGGCATTCGCCACAAGCTCTTTACCGGTACCGCTTTCCCCTTCTATCAAAACAGTAAACGATGTGGGCGCCACCTTTTCCACACGGTCAATAAGGTCTCTGACAGGCCCGCTCCTCCCCATCAGATCATAGAGCGAACCGTGGTCGTGCAGCACGGCCCGCAATCGCTCCACCTCTTCCACGAGATACTGATTCTCCATCGCCCGGGTAATGGCGAAAAGGAGATCATCTTTGTCAACCGGTTTGATGACATAATCATATACACCCGCTTTCAAGGCGTGGACCGCAATCCAGACCTCCCCGTAACCGGTAATCATGATAATCGGCACAGAGGAATCCCTATCCTTCATTTCCATAGCGATATGGAGCCCATCGCTTCCCGGCATTCGATAATCCAGGAGGACCACTCCGGGCTTGTCCTTCTCAAAGAGCGTCAAGGCCGATTGACCGTCACAGGCCTCTGTCACACGGTATCCCGCCTGTTCGAGCATATTACGGGCCAGCCATACAAAATCGGGATCATCATCCACAACCAGTATATTTTGTCCCGATGGCATCATTTTCTGAAGCTGTTCCTTTTCATTCGATAACGGTCATTGGTCATTCAGCTTCGCTGTCATTAGGCCTTCGGCCGTCATTCAATTGTCATTCAGTTGTCATTCATGGTTATTACAGAACACGGCATCGCCAAGCTCTCTCAGATCTTCTATTCCCCGGATCTGCCGGGGAAAGAGAGGCGCCTGCACGATGGTCCGGTCAGGGAACATCGAAGCGATCTTCCGAACATAATCCTGCTGCTCCGCGCGCTTGACGGAGCAGAACCCGCAATCGGTCTCCGGGACCGCCTTGTTGACAACGATATGGCGGCACGGGATATTTCCGGTCTGCAAAGCGAGCATCAGACGCTCCAATTCAGAGACGCCCATGGCCTCTGGTATGGTCGTTGCGACAAAATCGGTCCTTTCCGGGTCTGTCAGGGTTTCCTGAATCCGTCTGACATTCTTGGACAGGGCCAGGGCCTTTTCCGCTGCCCCGGCCAGACTGACGACCCCCTTGTATTTCACCAGCAGGCTGAAAAATGCCTTCAACCACTCCCTGGCCAAATCGGGCAGTTCCAGAAAGCGGAGGAGGTGCCCGGTGGGCGAGGTGTCAAGCACAAAAATATCAAATTCCCCCTCATTCCTCAAGTCCATTATCCTGTCCAAAGACATGATCTCATCCACCCCCGGCGGCGCCAATTCGAGCATCCCGCTCATCACCTCACGATCGAACCGGATGTCGGCGCCCCGGGCTACGAACCTGTCGAACAAGGCTGCAATATCGTTCTTGAATGCCTCTTTAAAATTCCCCCACAACCTGTCCGCATCGATCTCCAGGGCGTAGAGATTGGTCATTGGGGATTGGACTGACACGTCATTTGACCTGCGGCCGTCATTCATGGTCATTCGGTGGTCATTCAATGGACTTTGGACCTTGGACTCCGGACCTTGGACTGACACCTCATTAGTCATTGGACTTTGGACTGGGGTTATCTCGTCTCCTATGGGTTGATTCAGGGAATCTGAGAGGGAATGGGCGGGGTCTGTGGAAAAGAGGAGCACCCTTTTCCCCGGATTGTGTCGGGCCAAAAATATGGCCACAGAAGAAGCCAGCGTGGTCTTTCCGACCCCCCCCTTGCCCCCGATCAAAACAAATTCCAGGCCGGAATCGAGGGCCAGACAGCCGCTGGGAGTTTCGATCACCTCCCCCTGTTCCACTGGACATACGGGTTCGAAAGTTCCTGAGAGATACTTCGCGATGGTCCTGAGACCGCTGATCCCGCGAATCTCATGTGGAAATGCGGGGATGCGGATCCTGTCATAGGCGGAAAAGCGGTCGTCAATCTCCTTCAGCGGCCTTTCCTGATCCTCTTTCCTTGACCGACAAAAAATGCACCCCTCCGATTCGGCCACATGGTTGACGATCATCTCCTTTATTGGGACCCCATTCTTTTCAAGGGAGCCGATGAGCCGCTCTGTCTCGTAAATACTCATCGGTTCAGGGATCATGACGGGCACAAACCGGGTCATTTCAATGTTCGACAGGAGCCTCCTCACCCGGTCGATGTCCGAGGAGAGATCTTCGAGAAACCTATCGCACGCATCCTTTCTGTATTTCTTCCCGCTGAAAACCTCCGACATGTAGCGGTGTTTGTGCTGCATCAGGTCCATGGTTTCGATCCACTTCAGCATCTGTTCGGGCAGGTTCAGCATCCGCACCGTGTGGCCGGTAGGGGCCGTGTCCACGATCACGATGTCATAGGTCCCCACCTTCAACAGGTCGGCGATTTCAATGACGGCCATGACCTCGTCCATGCCAGGCAGAGAAAGATCGACAAATCCCGCAATATCCTCCTGATCGAAATAGGTCCCCCGCTCCGCCAGCTTCTTGATGACGTCCTGGTTTTTCCGCTTGAATTCATCCAGCACCCCCCCCGCATCCAGCTCTCGGGCGAAGAGATTTTGGATTTTGAATTTTGAATTTTGAATTTTGGATTGAGGGCATTCAATTCGCGTCTTCGCCCTGACCTCCGACTTCCGACTTCCGACTTCCGACCTCAGATCTCCGACATCTGAAATCTGACCTGCGATCTCTGACCTCTGGATTGCCGTCACCCTGTCCCCTATCTCCACCCCGAAGCTGTCTGCCAGAGAATGGGCAGGATCCGTGGATATCACCAATACCTTTTTGTTCTCCCCGCGCGATATGGCCAGATGGAGGGCGGATGCAGCGGCCATGGTCGTCTTGCCCACACCGCCCTTTCCGCCAAAAAAGATCAGACGAAGGTCCTTGTTCTTCAGAAATTCAGGGATGTTATTCGTCATTTCAAGGTCTTTGGCTGCGTTGTCATGAGCGTGTTTTCGATCTCCCCCGTTCCCCGTTCTGCATGCCGAGTTCCGCGCGCTCTCCTCACGCTTCATCCGCCAATGTTCCATCTTCCGTACAATATTCCGGATAGAGCTTTTGCATGCACTCCGGGCAGATGCCGTGGCTGAACTCGGCCTCGGAGTGGTCCCGGATATAGGCCTCGATCTGGGTCCAGTAGCCCTGGTCGTCGCGGATCTTCTTGCACGAGGCGCAGATGGGGAGCATGCCGCTCAGTTTTCTGACCTCCGACAGGGCCTTCTGGAGTTCCTGAATCAGCTTCTCTTGGGCGGCCTCTGCCCGTTTCAATTCCGTGACGTCCCGATTGACAACGATGGCTGCCTCTATCTGTCCGTTATCATCCAGCACCGGCGCAGTGAAGTTCAGGATGGTTTTTTTCTGCCCGTCAAAGCCGTCAATCTCCAGCAGTTCATCCGCCACCGTGACCCCTTCGTTTACCGTGTGAGCCAGCGCCCAGTCGTCAGGGGCAACCCCTCTCCGGAGGGGAGCCTTCTGGCCTTGAATAAGCCATAACCCTTTTGGTCAACCAGGGGTGCTGCCCCCAAGATCTTTGCGCCTTCAGGGTTTCCTTTCAGGACTTTACCGTTCTTGTCGGCAATCCAGAGACCGACAGGCAGAATATCGAAGACCTTCGTCTAAACATCTCTTACAATCAGCACTTCCTCCCCCAGCATGTCCACGATTTTTACGGCTACTGCGGTGTTGGCCTTGCCAGGCCTGGACCCGGCCGGTTATGATCTGGTGAAGCCTTTTCACATGGTAGCCTTTTCTGAAGGTGGGGATTTGCCGATCCTGTTTCCCAGGCAAAGCCATGAGGAGTTTTTCAGCGATGCTAACAGATGGGATTTACAACGTCAATGTATCTGTTGCAACACTCCATGGGTCCTTTGCATATGCGCGTTCTTGTCTGCATTTTTCCTTGACAGGGAGGTTAATGTAAAATAAAAGTTCAATTGGTTCAATTCGTTCAGCTGGTTTTCATTTTTTCAAAAAACAGAGGCGATAAAAAATGGAGCAGGAGATATTCGGGGTGACCCGGGCTGCGCAATATTGCGCTGTCAGCCGGGGGACCTTATGGAAACATATCAAGTCCGGGGCCTTGAAGGCGTCTCTCACCCCTGGCGGGCATTACCGCATCCTCAAGGAGGACCTGGAGGACTTTGCCCGCGACAAGGGGATGTATCCCCTGGCCAACTACCGGCCCGTGGAAAAGAAGATCCTGATCGTGGATGATGACCCCCATATCCGGAACGTACTGACCGCCATGCTTTCCAGGGAGGGATTTGAAACAGAGACCGCGTCGGATGGCTTTGAGGCCGGGGTCAAGGCCATGGGGTTCAAGCCAAGTCTGATTATCCTCGACCTGTTCATGCCCGGAATGGACGGCTTCGAGGCGTGCAGGCGTCTGAAAGCCGACCCCGCCGGCAAAAATATGAAGATCCTTATTATCACCGGCTTTGACAGCCGAAAGAACAGGGATCGGATTATGGAAGCGGGTGCCCATGGCTACATGGTCAAACCCATAGAAAGACGAACCCTTCTTCGTCAGGTAGAGATCCTTTTGAACGGGCCGAGGTCATAGAAAAATGGCTCTGGCGCGTTCCGGGGGTTGGGGTGATGGAGTAGGGGAGTGGCGGAGCATTGGGGTATTGGCCCGCGGCCCACTGTGCCCGGACCGTTGCTTTTTCAATCTTCAATCTTCAATTCCAAGGGGAGGCAAAACAATGAAAAAACGAAATCAGAGACGGATGGCGATTCGGGCGCTGTTGGCGGCCGGTGTGCTCCTGATGGCAGCCGGCCTTGCGTACGGGGACGATCTTGCGGAAATCAAGGAAAGGGGCGTCCTCAGGCACCTGGGAATTCCCTATGCCGGATTTGTCACCGGGAGCGGGGACGGCCTGGACGTGGAAATGGTGCGCCTTTTTGCAAAAGAGATTGGAGTCGAATACCGCTTTGTAGAGACCGACTGGCAACATGTGATCGAAGATCTGTGCGGCAAAAAGGTCAAACCCGCGGGCGACGATGTGGAGATCCTCGGCGAGGTGCCGGTCCGGGGAGACCTCATCGCCAGCGGGCTCACGGTGCTGTCCTGGCGCGAAAAGGCGGTGTCCTATTCCGTCCCTACTTTTCCGACCCAGATCTGGCTGGTGGCCCGGGCCGACTCAGGCATGAAACCGATCCAGCCTGCAGGCGATCCGGACAAGGACGTTGCCGCGGTAAAGGCCCTCCTGAAAGGACACAATGTTCTGGGAATGGCCGATACCTGCCTCGACCCCTCCCTTTACGGCCTCAAGGAGGCGGGTGCCGAGACCAGGCTGTTTACCGGAAACCTGAATGAACTGGTGCCCGCCATCGTCAAGGGGGATGCGGAGTCCGTGCTTCAGGACGCGGCCGATGCCCTGGTCGCTCTGAGGAAATGGCCCGGAGAGATCAAGGTGATCGGTCCCGTGTCGCCTCTTCAGCAAATGGCCTATGCCTTTCCCAAGGATTCACCGGAACTGAGGGACGCGTTCAACCGGTTTTTTGAGAGATGCCGAAAGGATGGGACATACGTGGGCCTGGTTCGAAAATACTACCCGGCCGCCTTCTCGTTCTTTCCTGAGTTCTTCAAATAGCGTCTGACCCGAAACCCCTAACCCACATATCACAGGTGTTCAGGCACATGATCAACCCGTTTCATTTGTGTGGCTTTTTTAATCCCAAATCCAAAATCCAAAATGGTCGAACCACTTGCAAAACTCGATAAGGCCGTCACCCCGGCGAAGGCCGGGGGCCAGAAGCAGCTGAAAACCCTGGATTCCGGCATCCGCCGGAATGACATTAAAGGGCTTTTGCAAGAGGCTCGGTCGCCAAAGGGCTTGCCAAAGGGCTTGGTGTTGAGGAGCGTCGACAATGGGTCATCTTCTTGACTGGCCACGCGGAAGGGCCGGGATTGTCCTTGTTGGGACAACCCTCCTGCTGATCGTCTTTATCGGTTTTCTTCTGGTCGCAACTGTTCTATCTCACCGCCGCGTACAGCATTTCGCGCGGGAGCAATTCAGGCGGGATACGGAAGGAAAGGCCATGGCGTTGAGTTACTATTTCTCAGAGAGAAAGAACGACCTCAAGAATCTGGCGGAGAGCCCGGCCATCCTCTCCTTTTTTGAGAACAAGGCTCTGGGCATGTCCATGGAATATGGACTGGCAGCCAGCCTCCTGCGCATTTCAGAAATCTTTCAGGCATTCCTGAACGAAAGGCGGATGGAAGGGAACCCCATCTATTCCGACATCGTTTTTATCGACACGGAGGGAAAGGCCCTGGTGACCGTCCCTGAAGGAAAAGAACGGAGAGCCGGGATGAACTGGAAGGATTTCTTGCAGCCGGAGCAACCCGACGTCGCCATTATTGTGGAACATGAAGATCCTCTGGCGGTCATGTGCTCCATTCCATATTTCTTTAAGAGCCTGTATGCAGGCCAGATCGTGGCATGGATTTCAGCCGAGGCCACCGAAGACCTCGCAGGAGCCGACAAGACATCTTCCCGGCTGAGATATCTTATCTGCGACAGACATGGTTTTTCTCTCGGTTCGAAGAGCGGACAGGGAGACACCCTGAAGCCCGATGTCGTTCACCGTTTTGACGAAAACAATGCGAACGGCGCCTCCACAGAGACGCTGGTGTTCAGTGCCCGGATCAAGGATACCCCCTTGTCTCTGATTTCCGTGCTGCCGGCCTCGGAAGTGGGAGGCGGCGCATCTGTCTGGCATCTTCCCCTGGGCATGGGGACACTGGCCGTTCTCATCCTGTGCGGGACTGTCCTGGCCTACCGGGTCAATACCCAGCGGCTCGTTCTGAATACCCGTCTGGAGGAGGCATCGAGGGCCAGGGAGGAGATCGAGGCGAAGAACCGGGCAATGAACAGCGAGATCGTCGAGCGCAGAAAGGCCGAAGAAGCGCTCAAGGAGCTCTCCACGGAACTCGAGGAGATGGTTGCACGGCGGACGGCCGCACTGTCAACCACCATCGAAGAGTTGAACCAGGAGGTGAAAGAGCGCAAGCAGGCAGAGGAAAGGCTGAAGGCCTCGGAAGCAAAGACAAGACGGATTATCGAGGCGGCCCCCGTTGGCATTTGCATCCATCAGCAGGGAAGGTATGTGTACGTCAATCCGGCATTTGTGGAGGTCTTCGGCTATGAGAACGTCCACGAGATTGAGGGTCAGCCGGTGGAATCGTTATTCTTTCCCGAGGACAGGGACCTGGTCAGAGAGCGAGGGAGAGTTCGGCTGGCGGCCGAGAAAGAGGTGCCTCTCACATACGAAATCAGGGCGCTGAAGAAGGAGGGGAAGGTCTTCCCCGTGGTCCTCGGAGGGGCGGCCATCGATTATGATGGCGAACCCGCCATTCTCGGATTCGTGATGGACGTGAGCGCTGAGCGAGACCTGAGGCGCCAGTTGCTGGCGTCGCAGAAGATGGAGGCCCTGGGGACCCTGGCAGGAGGGATCGCCCATGACTTCAACAATATCCTGTCGGCCGTTATCGGATATGCCGAGCTCGCCAGGATGAAGCTCCCCAAAGAGAGCGACGTGATGCCCGATCTGGACGAGGTCCGAAAGGCCGGCGACCGTGCAAAGAATCTGGTAAAACAGATCCTGACCGCGGGCCGTCAGACCGAGGAAGAGTGCGGGCCGATGAAACCCATATTCATCGTCAAGGAGGTCTTGAAGCTGTTGAGGGCCTCTATCCCGACTTCCATTCAGTTTGACGAGAAGCTTGACAAAGATGCCGGGGACATCCTGGCCGATTCCACCCGGATCCACCAGATCCTGATGAACCTCTGCACCAATGCCCGGCATGCCATGCGGGAAAAGGGAGGGATACTGACGGTGCGTCTTGAAAACGTCGAGGTGGATCCGGACGACGCAAGGGCGATCAGGATCGATCCCGGCCCTTCTGTAAGGCTGACGGTGGGGGATACGGGCCCCGGTATGGCCCCCGAGGTGATGGACCGGATCTTTGAGCCCTATTATACCACCAAGGAGAAGGGAGAGGGCACCGGCCTTGGGCTGGCGGTGGTCCATGGCATCATCGAGAGTTATGGCGGCAAGATCGCGGTTTACAGCGAGCCGGAAAAAGGGACCACCTTTCATGTCTATTTTCCGAGAATCGATGCGCCCTCCCAGGAGGCAGCCGGGGCCGCGGCGCCCGCCGTCCTTCCTACCGGTGCAGAGCGCATCCTCTTTGTGGACGATGAGGCCCCCCTGGCAAAATTGGGAAAGCGGGTCCTTGAAAATCTAGTATATAAGGTAACGGCCCTCAGAAGTAGTATGGAAGCTTTACGCCACTTCTCTGAAGACCCGAACCGGTCCGATCTGGTGATAACGGACCTGACCATGCCCGACATGACCGGAGACAGGCTCGCACAGGAGATGCTGAAGATCCGTCCCGGGATGCCGATCATCATCTACAGCGGCTTCGTTGAGAAGTCCGTGCGCCAGAGGGTCAAAAGCACCGGCGCCAGGGCCTTTATCGAAAAGCCGCTGACCGCGGAAAAACTGGCCCGGACGGTGCGGGAGGTGCTGGACCGGGGGATTGGCGGTTGATGATTGCTGCTTGTCGATTGAGAATGGACCTCCGGCCGACGGGCTCTGATACGCGGAGCCGGATGAAGGTATAGAGCTTTTCAGGGGCCGAACGCCGTCAACGCGGTGGACCCTGGAGGGAGCGTATTATGGATGTGGAACAAGTGCGGGGATGAGGGGCAAAGGAGGGATCATGAGATTTTATCTGCGTACCAAACTCATGCTGGGACTCGCGGCAATGCTCTTGGTTATCATTGCGATGGGATTGGTCAACCTGCACATCTCAATCAAGAGCCAGAACCGTTTGCAGTCTATCCTGAAGCAGGAGACAGAATCGGTGAAAGTTGTCACCGACCTGCTGCAACGGGTCAGCTTTGCCTATTCCAATTCGTTGCTGCACCTTTTTCATCCCTCTCTGGATGAGATGGATCGCTATGAGTCAGAGATCGCGGACCGGCTGGAAAGGATCCGCGCGGACGTGGAAGCCTTAAAAAGGAGCGTAAAGAACCAGGCAATCCTTCGAAATCTTGCGGCCTTTGAGGCCTCATGGAACCTGTACATGAAACTCTGGAATGAGCGGGCAAGACCCCTGAGCAGGGAAAACCGTGATGAGGAGGCCTTTGCCATGGTCAGAAAAACAGGGGCTGCCGGCGCAGCGGTCACAGAGGCAATGGACAGTCTCGATGAATTGTGCGTCCGGATCACTGAACAGATGGCCTATCAGGTCAGATCGGCGGAGAAGGATCACGGGAAAACCCAACTGGTCCTGCTGGCAATTATTCTTGCGGCGGTCACGGTCTGCTTTGTGCTCGGAACGAAAGTGAGCGCCCGGATTGCAGGCGGCGTCAACAGGGTATCCATGGCAGCCAAAAGGGTGGCCGGCGGGGACTTTGATCAGAGGGTGGAGGTCAAAACCGGGGATGAGATCGAATCCATGGCCGATGCATTCAACACCATGACCGGCAGACTGAAAACGACGAAGGCGGCAGAGCAGAAGGCCCGCGAGGGGATGCGCCGGGAGATCACGCTGCGGGAGCGTGCCGAGGCGGAGCTGAGAAAGATCAATGAGGGCCTGGAAGCGCTGGTGTTTGAACGTACGCGTGATCTGAAGGCTTCGAATGAGCGGCTCAGGGAGTCGGAGGAGAAGTTTCGGGTGTTGGCGGAAGAATCTCCGCTCGGCATATCCACCATCGGAGAAGATGGTCGTTACCGCTATGTCAACCCGACTTTTGTCAAGATGTTCGGATATGCGCTTGAAGACATCGCGGACGGCAGCGAATGGTTTAGAAAGGCATACCCCGATGCCGGGTACCGGGATCGAGTCATATCCGCCTGGATCAGTGATCAGAGAACATCGAGGCCCGGCGAACCGCGAGCCCGAGTGTTTTCGGTTACGGACAAGGACGGATTGCGGAAGAAGATTCAGTTCATATCGGTGATGCTCAAAGGTGGAGATCAGCTTGTCATCTACGTGGACATCACCAGGGAAAGAGAATTGGAGGCCCTCCTCCGGCAGTCGCAGAAGATGGAGGCACTGGGGACCCTGGCAGGCGGGATCGCCCATGACTTCAACAACATCCTGTCGGCCGTTATCGGATACGCCGAGCTTGCCGCGATGAAGCTCCCAAAAGAGAGCGATGTGATACCCGATCTGGACGAGGTCCGAAAGGCCGGGAACCGGGCCAAAAACCTGATCCGGCAGATCCTGACCGTAGGCCGTCAGACCGAGGAAGAGCGCGAGCCGATGCGACCCGTTTACATCGTCAAGGAGGCCCTGAAGCTGTTGAGGGCCTCTATCCCGACTTCCATTCAGTTTGACGAAAAGCTTGACAAAGATGCCGGGGACATCCTGGCCGATGCCACCCGGATCCACCAGATCCTGATGAATCTCTGCACCAATGCCCGGCATGCCATGCAGGAAAAGGGAGGGACACTGACGGTGCGTCTTGAAAATGTCGAGGTGGATCCAGACGACGCAAGGGCGATCAAGATCGATCCCGGCCCTTATGTAAGGCTGACCGTCGGCGATACGGGCCACGGTATGGCCCCTGAGGTGATGGACCGGATCTTTGAGCCCTATTATACCACCAAGGAGAAGGGAGAGGGCACCGGCCTTGGGCTGGCGGTGGTCCATGGCATTATGGAGAGTTATGGCGGCAAGATCACGGTTTACAGCGAGCCGGAAAAGGGGACCACCTTTCATGTATATTTTCCGAGGATCGATGAGCCTTCTCAAGGTGCGGCCAGGCCTGAGGAGGCCGCCGACCTCCCGGGTGGAACCGAATCGATCCTCTTTGTGGATGACGAGGCCCCTCTGGCAAAATTGGGCAAGCGGGTGCTGGAAAATATGGGGTACAAGGTGACGACCCTGACAAAAAGTACAGAGGCCCTTCGGTTGTTTTCTGAGGACCCGGACCGATTCGACCTGGTGATCACGGACCTGACCATGCCCGACATGACCGGCGACAGACTCGCACAGGAGATGCTGAAGATACGCCCCGAAATGCCGATCATCATCTCCAGCGGGTTTATTGAGAAGTCCGTGCGACGGAAGGTCAAAAGCACCGGCGCCAGGGCCTTTATCGAAAAGCCGCTGACTGCGGAAAAACTGGCCCGGACGGTTCGGGAGGTGCTGGACCGGGGGATTGGCGATTGATGATTGGTGATTGTCGATTGAAAAATCAGAGCGTATTCTTGTTTACTGGGGCAGAAGCGTGGACCTGGCAGTGCGGCGTGGAGGGGGGCTAATGGCGAAAAAAGCGCATTACGAAGGGCTGGAACAGAGAATTGGGGAATTGGAACAGGAGGCCATCGAACTGAAACGGACCGGGGCGGCCCTGCGGCAGAGCGAGGAGAGATACAGAACCGTTCTTGACAGCATTGAAGAGGCCTATTTTGAGGTGGACCTCGCGGGAAATTTTACCTTTTTCAATGATTCCCTGTGCAGGGTGCTTGGGTATTCCAGGGAAGAGTTGTTGGGCAAGAATAACCGCGAATACATGCCCCCTGGGTCCTCCAGTGAAATCTTTGCCCTTTTCAATCAAATCTACAGGACCGGAAAACCGGTAAAAAAGGTGGTCTATGAGATTATCGGGAAAGACGGGCGTCGCTGCTTCCATGAATTGTCCGCCTCCTTGATGAAAGACCACGCAGGTCAACCGATCGGGTTTCGAGGCATTTCACATGATATCACCGATCTCAAGAAGGCCTGGGATGCGCTGAGGGAAAGCGAGGAGAGATATCGGAGCATCCTCGAGGGGATTGAAGAGGGATACTATGAAACGGACCTAGCAGTCTGTCGGACTTACTATCTGGCTCTGGCGCGAGTCCGGCCGAGTCATTAGCGGTCGACCGAGAAATGGCCTAAAAAAATGACATCGGGGTGATTTTTCCCTTGCTTTTCCCTTTGCGGTTCGATACAATTTA
>JAIPDI010000078.1 GCA_021737785.1 Deltaproteobacteria bacterium | reverse complement strand
CCTGCCGAGGACCTCCAGACCATAGGCCGCATCAAAGGCCCGTTTGGCGCCCACAATCGACAGGGACCCCTTCAGCTTGTGGGCCCCCTGTTCCAGGCGAGAGGCGTCGCTGTTCGGGACCGCCTCCCTGATGTCGCTCACGGCCTGGGGAAGCTCGCTCAGAAAAAGCCGGGCGATTTCCAGGAAAAGCTCCCGGTCTCCGGCCACCGCCTCCAAGGCCGCGGAGAGGTCGAAAACGGGCCTGTCCTCCGGCAGGTCCGGGGGGGCATGGAGAGCCGTGGTACGAACATCATCGTGCTTTTCCCCGGTGTTTAAAAGGTTCTCGATGACCCGGTAAAAAACCTCCGCCTTGACCGGCTTGGACACGTAGTCGTCCATTCCGGCTTCGAGGCATCTTTCACGATCCCCTTCCATGGCATGGGCCGTCATGGCCACGATCGGGATTCTGGATACCGGATGCTGGATATCTTTCGGAACGGGGCGGAGAGTTTTCTTTGCCTTTGAGCTCTGAGCTTTCAGCTTCTACGCCTCTACCCCTCTCACCTTCTAACCTTCTGATCCTCCTGGTTGCCTCTATTCCGTCCATCTCCGGCATCTGGACGTCCATAAGGATCAGGTCGATGTCGCCTTTTAAAAATGCCTCCACGGCCTCCTTTCCATTTTGAGCCAGCACAACATGGTGACCCCTGTTTTGCAGGAGACTCAATGCCAGCTTCTGGTTAATCAAGTTGTCTTCGGCCACCAGAATATTGAACCGCGAATGAGCCTCCTGAACCGTATAGCGGGTAACGACGCCTTCCGGTTTAGGTACATCCGTTCGGCCCAGGGCGATTTTGATTGCATCGAGCAGCTCCGCTTTTTTAACCGGTTTCAACAAATAGCCCGAAATTCCGATTTTCCGGCCATAGGCGGCATCACCCTTCTGCCCCAGGGAAGTCAGTATAATGATCTTAGCTTGCCGGCCGAAAGCTGAATTCTTGATTGTTTTCGCTACGCTGAAACCGTCCATCCCGGGTATCTGAAGATCCAGAAGGACCAGATCATAAGGTCTGCCGGCTTGAAATGCCGACTCCATGAGCGCCAACGCCTCGGGGCCGGCGGCGGCTTCGGTCGGGACCAGGCCCCACTGGGCGGTCATTTCTCTGAAAATCTGGCGATTGGTTGCATTATCGTCCACGATCAGAACGTTCGTCCCGGCAATATCCACCAGGGCCAACCGGACGGCGCCGGACGGCTTGGGTATTCCTCTCTTGAAACGGGCCGTGAAATGAAAGGTGCTGCCTTCCCCGACCCGGCTTTCCACCCCGATATCCCCGCCCATCAAATGGACCAGCTCTCTGCTGATGGTCAGTCCCAGTCCGGTGCCGCCGTATCTGCGCGTAATGGATCCGTCCACCTGGGAAAAGTTATCAAAGATCATGCCGACTTTATCCTTCGGGATGCCGATGCCCGTATCTTTTACGCTGAATTTCAGCGTCACGGTTTGGGGATCGTTTTCCAGCAGTTCGACCTTGATGCCGATTTCGCCTTTTTCCGTAAATTTGATGGCATTCCCCGCCAGGTTGATCAAGACCTGTCGAAGCCTGCCGGGATCTCCCACCAGGGCCGTCGGTATTTCCGGCATGATATGACAGGTCAGCTCCAACCCCTTTTCACGGGCCCGAATCGCCAGGATATCAACCGTATTTTCAAGGGTGTTGCGAAGATCAAAATCAATTTCCTCAAGCTCCAGCATTTTAGACTCGATCTTGGAAAAATCCAGGATGTCATTGATCAGGCTGAGCAGTGAATCGGCCGACAGTTTGACCATCTCCAGATATTCCCGCTGATCTTTCGTCAGATCGGTGTCCAGCGCCAGTTCGGTCATGCCGATGATGCCGTTCATGGGGGTCCTGATTTCATGACTCATGTTGGCCAGAAATTCGCTCTTGGCCCGGTTGGCCGCCTCGGCCTGCGTAGCCAGCTCGTGGGCGCGGGCAGTGGCCTCCTCCAAATGGCGATTGGTCTCCAGGAGGTTAGCCTCGACCCGCTTGCGGGCGGTAATGTCCCGCACAACGCCCTGGACAATCGGTTTGCCATCCAGTTCCATGGCAGTGAGCATCACATCAGCGGGGAAGATCTCGCCGGTGTCGTTTCTCTTGTGCATCCACTCAAAGTGTACACTGCCCTTTTCCATCGCTGTCGCAATCATCTGGTCGGCCAGCACCAAAGACTCCGTGCCGCAAGGCTGCTCAATCGGCGATAAATCCGCGGGACCTTTCGAGCAGAACTCCTCCCGGGTCCGGCATCCGAAGATGGACAGGGTCGCCTTGTTGCAATCGAAAAAGCCATTCTCATCATACAGCATCACCGCGTCGCTGGTCGTATTGTAGAGCGTTCGGAACTTCGTCTCCGAGCGGACCAGGGCCTCCTCGGCCTGCCTGCGCTCGGTGATGTCGCGGCTCAATGAGATGATGCCCACGGGCTTCCGTGTTTCATCCCGCATATAGGATAGTTTGTTCTCGATCCAAACAATGGAACCGTCCTTTCTGTATTCCTCCAGTTCCATGATGCGGCTTCTGCCGGGATCTGCCGTACCGCTGGCTTCCAATTTCAACTCTTCTTCAAGGACCCCGGCAACGATCTGCAGGGATTCAGGCGTCAGGATCTGTTCCATGGTCTGCCCCATGGTCTCTTCAGCCGTGTATCCCCGGAGGCGAATGATGGAAGGGCTCACGTAGGTGAAATGTAAATTCAAGTCCATAACGGTTATCACGTCCGCAATGTTATCCGCCACCAAACGATACTTCTCTTCGCTCTTCTTGAGCGACTCCTCGGCCTCTTTGCGTTCGATGACTCTTCCCAGCCTTTCACCGATCAGGTTAATCAGGTTCCTTTCTTCCTTCAAGAACGGACCCTCGTCCCTGAGGGGTCGCTCTTCGAGGTAACACAACTCTAAAATACCTACGGCCTTGCCCATAACCTTGAGATCGGCGGACTGCCGCCAGTCGGTTTCACGGAAATTTTCTGTTTGATATTGTCGCCCTTCAGAAAGGATGCGGGCGCAGGCGATTTCGGGGTAATGCCAGCTATCCGGCATAACATCGACCCACTTCTGAAATATACGCTCCAAGCTGTCTTCTTTTTCAATCACCCTTGCAAGGGCTTGCAGGCAGTTCAATTCCTTTACGCGTTCCCGCAGCGCCTCTTCAGTCTGCTTAAGCTCAAATTCAACCCTCTCCAATTCCCGAACCCGCTGCTCCAGTTCCCGGATTCTTTGCTTCAAAGCGGCTGTTTCTTCTGCCTGTTGGTGATGGGTATTTGACTGGTCAGACATGTTCTCCCCCTTAAGGGAACTTAGTCCCGCGCACTGGTACTGTTACTTCAGTCCGGCATGCCGTGACTGCTGCTAATCGGACATTTTCCCATCTATGCCTCGTGCCGTTCACAGGAAGTTACCTTATGAAATCAAGCCTCTTTAAATTGAAACCCTTTTTCCCGGAATAATCTCAGACAGGCATTTGCCGCGACATCGTCGTAAAGGATTCCTCGATTATTCTCAATCTCCTCCAAGGCCGCATCGATGCTCAAGGCGGGCCGGTAGGGCCGGTGGGAGCCCATGGCCTCCACCACATCCGCCACGGCCATGATTCTCGCTTCCGGGATAATCTCCTCACCTTTGAGTCCCCGGGGATACCCGCTACCGTCCAGCCTTTCGTGATGCTGATAGGTTATCTCGGCCACCGGCCATGGAAAGTCAATATCCTTTAGAATATCGTAGCCGACCTGAGGGTGGGTTTTGATAAAGGCGAACTCGATATCACTCAAACGGATGGGTTTGCTCAGGATCTCTGACGGCACCGAGATCTTCCCGAGGTCGTGAATTGCACCTGCCATGCGGATTCCCTTTACCTGATCCTGTGGACATTCCATCTCCCCTGCTATGGCGCAGGCAAGTCCGGCCACCCGCACCTGATGGCCTGCCGTATAAGGGTCCCTTGATTCCACGGTATGGGCGACAACCTGAATGACGCCATCCAGGGCCTGTTCAAGTTTCGCCGTACGGTCGGCCACCATCCGCTCCAGGTCCTCCCGATAGTTCCGGCTCTTCACCTCCAGCCTCTGCCGCCGCAGGGCGCTGGATACATTGATGATCACCTCGCTGATTTTAAAAGGTTTAACGATATACCCATAGGCCCCAACCTCCAGGGCCTTTTCCACCACCTCCGGATCTTCGACTCCGCTCACCATGATCACGGCGGTTTCAGGATAATCGGCAATGATATGGCTGACAAGACCGATCCCCGACTCCCCGGGCAGGCGGATATCGCAGAGGATAAGATCAAAAGTCTCTTCCTTCAGGATGCGGCGTGCCTCTTCCGCGCTGGATGCTGTAGCGCACTCCCGCCCGATCCTTTCCACGATGCGCGTCAATATGCGCTGCACGGCTGCCTCGTCATCCACTATGAGAATTTTGCCCGGTTCCGTCTCCATTTCCATGCACCTTTCTTCATGGAGAGGCCCATTTCATCGCGTCCGTCTCATCCGGCCACGTTGGAGGGACGTGCTCCGTCGCGTCCGCTAAAATTCGTGGCTCTCCACCATCATCTATCCCCCAGGAGCACCTCGTGGAGCACCGTGCCCAGGGATAGGAGGTCAAAGGGTTTCGGGATCATGCCCTTAAAGCCGTATTCCCGGAAATTGGCCAGGACCGGGTCATCGGAATAACCGCTGAAGACAATGGCCTTTACTCCGGGATCGATCTCCAGCAATCGCCTGATCGCTTCCTTGCCGCCCATCCCGCCGGGGACGGTCAGGTCCAGGATGACGGCGTCAAAGGGTTTTCCCGATTCCCGGGCCTTCTTGACCATCCGGACCGCCTCGGCCCCGTCCCCTGCAAATTCCGATTCATAACCCAGCTTCGACAGCACCTGCCCGAGCATTTTCCTTAGCGGCGCCTCATCATCCATCACCAGAATCCTGCCACTGCCCTGTGTTACCCCACTTTCCCTTTTTTCCGGCGGCGCCTTTTCCGAAGCGGGCAGATAGATGTGAAATGTGGCGCCGTCCTCCAGCCGGGATTCCACGGTGACGTGCCCGTCGTGCTTTTTGATGATGGAAAGAGTGGTGGCAAGCCCGAGACCGCTCCCTTTCTGCTTGGTGGTAAAATAGGGGTCGAATATTCTTGAAAAGTGCTTTCCCGCTATGCCCATCCCCTGATCCGCGATGGATATCCGAATGTATCGGCCCGGCCTGACGGGCAGCCCTTGCCCGTCCTGAACCACGCAATTCTCCGCTGCGATCCGGATGAGCCCCCCCTCCGGCATGGCCTGGTCCGCATTGATGACCACATTGTGGATGACCTGGCTGATCTGCCCTGGGTCCACCTCGGCCGGCCGCAGGTCGTCCGCGATGGAGAACTCGCACCTGGATTTTGAACCCCGCAACACAAAGGTGGCTGACTCCCTGAGAACATCTTCGATGGAGGAGGTCTCTTTTATTGGGACGCCGCCCTTGGCAAAGGTCAGCAACTGCCGGGTCAGGGTCTGGGCGCGTATTGCGCCCATCTCCGCTTCATGGAGCAGGTCAAAGACCTCATTCCCGGGTGGGGCCCGATCCTTGGCCAGGGCGATATTGCCCATAATCGTTGTCAGGATATTGTTGAAATCATGGGCGATGCCTCCGGCAAGCACTCCGAGGGATTCGAGTTTCTGAACCTTCAGAAACTCCTCTTCCAGCCTCTTTCGCTCCGTGATGTCCTGGTTCACGCCATAGGTCTTGACCGTCTTGCCCAGGGCGTCCTTGAAGATAAAAAACTGGACGGAGATATATCCCACCGAGCCATCTCCGTAAATGATCCGGTGTTCCAGTTGTCGCTTGAAGTTTGGTTCGGTTGCTTCGATGGCTTTTCGAATCTCTTCCGCAACAACGGGAATATCCTCAGGATGAACAAAACGCCCCGCATATTCGGCGGATGACAGCGTGTACCCGCCGACTTCCGCGGCTGTGGTACGAAAGATTTTGTAGAAATGGTCGTTGAAGGTGAAAAGATCCCTCGCTACATCATATTCCCAGTGGCCGAGGCGGGCCATTTCCAGGGCATTGGATAACTGGTCCTGCAGCTTCTTTCGCTCCTCCTGAACCCCTATCCGCTCGGTGACGTCCCTCGAACTCCCCTGAAAACCGATGATCTCCTCCCCTTTCATCAGGGGACTGACGCAGGTCTCAAAATGTCTCCTGGTGCCGTCTTTGATGATCACCTCAAAGGGGAAATCCTTTAAC
The DNA here is from genome assembly GCA_021737785.1 of Deltaproteobacteria bacterium. Classification (NCBI taxonomy): domain Bacteria; kingdom Pseudomonadati; phylum Myxococcota; class Myxococcia; species Deltaproteobacteria bacterium. The sequence continues at coordinate 8,328 of JAIPDI010000078.1, read as the reverse complement.
GGCCTGGCTTCCTGTAAAACCATGCGAAAGGCCTTGAAAATCCTTTCGTGATCGGGCTCCGGGATATACTCCCTGTAATTCATCCCGATCAGTTCACTCTTGGTGTAGCCGGTCAGATCTTCACCCGCCCTGTTCACATCCGTAAATGTGCCCTTCAGGTCCAGGGTATAGACGAAATCTGTGGAGTTTTGGAACAGATCCCGATATCTCTTTTCACTCTCCCACAGGGCCTTTTCCGCAGCCTTTCGATGGGTGATGTCTTCCACGGCGCCCATAATCCCTGTAATATTGCCCCGCGCGTCGTGGATCGGGGCCGCGGAAAGGGAGGCATCCAACAGGCTGCCGTCTTTCCGCCGCCGAACAATTTCCACGCCTGAAACACTTCCACCTTCCACAATCCTTTTGCGCAAATCCGCGAACTCCTCATGCTTCTCCTCGTGCACGATGGGCAGGGGCTTGCCGATGACCTCCCCGGCCGTCCATCCGAATATCCGTTCGGCCGAGACGTTCCAGGCCAGCACATTCCCATTCAGGTCGATGCAATAAAGGGCCACCGGGGAACTGGAGATCATGGCCCGCTGGAAATCTTCGCTCCTTCGCAGGTCCTCGGTTCTCCGGGCCACCTGTTTGCGCAGGGACCAGGACCACAGAAAAATGGCCAGGAGCATCAAGATAATGGGGATAAGGATCATGGCGGAGTAGCGCAGGGCGCGGATAAGTGAAAGCGGCTTTTCCTCGTAGACTCCCAGCCATTTTTTTTGAATGCGCCGGAATTCGCCGGTTGCATCAAGCACCTTCAATCCTTCACTGAGTTGGGCCAGAAGCGCCTTACGATCATTCGAAACAGCATAGCAGTATTCCATCGAGGCAAACGGATGCCGCCCCAGGGCAAGATTGCGCCATCCATGTTCTTCGATCAGATACAGGGAACTGATCCTGACCGCAAGGGCGCAGTCGTATTTCCCTTCGGCCAGTTCCCGCAGGACATCTTCCTGGGTTTCGACGAGCGATACCTGCTCTCCGAGTTCGTTTTTCACCAGGTAGTCATGGATGATGTCGCCTCTCTGCAAAACGATGCGTTTTCCCTCCAACTCCGGCATTGAGCCCGGCGGGTCTCCCTCGCCCTTACGGACCACGCCGACATAATGCTTCACCGCGTGCGGTTGCGTAAAATCAAATTGCAGGTCGCGTTCCGGGGAGTAGAACATGCCCTGGATGGCGTCGATTTCGCCATGTTCAAGGCTTTTCACAATATCCGCCCATGGGCCAAGGCGAATCTCCATGTCAAGGTTCATCTCCCGTGCGATGGCCCGGGTGAGATCTACAACGAAGCCTGCCGGACGTCCGTTCTCATCCAGGTATTCAAAGGGAGGATAGTTATGATCCCCGCCGACCACGATGCGGCGATGACTCGGCAGCTCCAGGGCCAGGCCCTCGTTCAGCGCCGGCAGGACCGGCATGCACATCAAGCCCAGGGCCAGGAAAAAGATTTGCAACCTGAACAAACACAGGCCGGGCCAATACCGTTCTCGGCAATATCTGAATATTTTCTCCCTGATCTTAATCCTGCCCCTGGATATTATTATGCGGCCCTCCAGCGTTCGCATTTTTTCACCCATCCAACACCTCCCTCACCTTGCGGCCCAAAGCCTCGGGTGTGAACGGCTTCGTGAGAAACGCCTTGCCGGGATCCAGGACTTCGTGATTAACAATGGTATTGTCGGTGTAGCCGGACATGTAAAGCATCCTTATCTCCGGCCTGGAGGATGTCAAACTCTTCTGCATGTCCCGGCTGCCCATTCCGGGCATGACCACATCCGTCAACGCAAGATGAATGGGGCCTGAATGCTCCCTGGAGGCTTCTATTGCCTCTTCTCCGTTTGCGGCTTCCAGGACCGTGTATCCGTATCCCCTGAGGACCCTTACGGCAAATTTGCGAACCTGCTCATCATCCTCCACGACCAGCACGGTTTCCGAACCCCTCAGCCTATCCGCGCTTTTGGCCTTCATTTCCGTCCCGAATGGCGGCTTCTCGACCCGGGGAAGATAGATCTTGAAGGTGGTCCCCTTTCCGGGCTCGCTGTAAACCCATATATTCCCGTTGCTCTGCTTTACAATGCCGTAAACGGTGGAAAGCCCCAGGCCCGTTCCCTTCCCCTTCTCCTTGGTGGTAAAAAAGGGCTCAAAAATACTGGCCTGGATCTCCCGGGACATACCGGTTCCCGTGTCGCTCACGCTCAATATCACATATGGCCCCGGTTTCACGGCGATATGGGCCCAGGCATATTCCTCGCCGAGATCCACGTTTCCGGTCTCTATCGTTACCTTTCCTCCCTCCGGAATGGCATCCCTGGCATTCACTACGAGGTTCATGATCACCTGTTCGATCTGGCCCTCATCGGCCTCTACCTGTCCCAGGTCCGGGGCCAGGACGGTCCTCAGTTCGATATCCTCTCTGATCGTGCGGCCAAGCATCTTTTCCATGTCCCGGATCGTATTATTGAGATTCATGACTTCCGGTTGAAGAATCTGCTTCCGGCTGAAGGCCAGGAGCTGACGAATCAGCCCGGCCCCCCTGTCCCCGGCTTCTTTGATCTCTGCATGATTTCGTAAAGGGGCGCGTCCCTGTCCATATCCATGACCGCCATTTCCGCATTGCCGATGATGATGGTCAAAAGGTTATTGAAGTCATGGGCAATGCCGCTGGTAAGCCTGCCGACAGACTCCATCTTCTGGGCCTGATTGAATTGCTCCTCAAGCTCGATCTTCTCAGTGATATCGCGTTTGACCGCAACATAGTTGAGGATTCGGCCCGAGGTGTCGAGGACAGGTGAAATCAAGGCATCTTCGGTGAACAGTTTTCCATCCTTGCGCTTGTTGACCATGCGGCCTTCCCACGTCTTTCCGGAGGCAATGGTGTTCCATAGGTTCTGATAAAATTCATGATCCTGTTTTCCACTTTTGAGCATGCGCAGGTTTTGCGCCATGGCCTCTTGGCGGCTGTAGCCGGTCACGGATTCGAATGCAGGGTTGACATACTGGATCATCCCTTCGGCATCGGTAATGACGATCATTTCCCTGACCTGCTCGATGGCGGTCGTCAAACGCTCCCTTTCTGCTTCCGCCCGCTTCCGCTCGGTGATGTCGTGGGACACTGAGATGATGCCCACGGCCTTCTGTGCCTCGTCCCGCATAAATGACAGGTGGTTCTCCATCCAAACGATGGAGCCGTCCTTTCTATATTGCTCCACTTCCACGATGCGGATTCTGTCGGGATCTGCCGTACCGCTGGCTTCCAATGTCATCTCCTCTTGAAAGACCTTGGCACTGATCTGCAAGGATTCAGGCGTCATGACCTGTTCAAAGGTCTGAGCCAAGGCCTCTTCAGCCGTGTATCCCCGCAAACGCATGATGGAGGGGCTGACGTAGGTAAAACGAAGATTCATGTCCATGACCGTTATGACGTCCGCCATGTTATCCAACACCCAGCGGTACTTCTCTTCGCTCTTCCTGAGCGCCTCCTCAGCCCGCTTCCGTTCGGTGATGTCGCGGCTCAATGAGATGATGCCCACTGGCTGCTGTGTTTGATCCCGCATAAAAGACAGGCTGTTCTCGATCCAAACAGTGGACCCGTCCTTTCTGTATTCCTCCAATTCCATGATGCGGCTTCTGTCTGGGTCTGCCGTACCGCTGGCTTCCAATTTCAACTCTTCTTCAAGGACCCTGGCAACGATCTGCAGGGATTCAGGCGTCAGGATCTGTTCCATGGTCTGCCCCATGGTCTCTTCAGCCGTGTATCCCCGGAGGTGAATGATGGAAGGGCTGACGTAGGTAAAACCAAGATTCATGTCCATGACCGTTATGACGTCCGCCATGCTATCGACCACCAAACGATACTTTTGTTCGCTTTTCCTGAGCTCCTCCTCCGCCCGTTTCCGCTCGGTGATATCTATTTGTTCTGACTGATAATACCGCAGGTTTCCTTTGGAATCTCTGATTTCCCGAGCCCCTGCCAGAAAGGTGAGCAGTGTTCCATCGCGGCGGACGACAGCTATCTCCCTTGGCTCCATGACACCCTTTTCTGCGAGGATGCGCAGCACCTCTTCCCGATCCTCCGGGTTCGCATAACGTTGCCCTACGTGGGATGCCTCGATCATCATCTCTTCTACACTTTCGAATCCGTACATTTGTGCATAAGCGCTGTTTGCAGCGATAAGACGTCCGTCAGGGAGCGCCTGGGAAACCCCCATGATGGAGTTTTGAAACACACTGCGGTATTTCTCTTCGGATTCGCGTAGCGCCTCCACCATCCGCCTTTGTTCGGTAACGTCTATGAGTATTCCGCGGGCGCCCCTAAACAGTCCGTCTTCCAGGATCGGCCTAATTCTCGTCCCGGCCCATCTGAACTCACCGGATTTGTGGCGGATTCTATAGTCAAATGGTTGTTCAATGCCTTTGCGCAGTTCAGAAAACCATTTTGTCAGACGACTTAGATCATCTTTATGCGCAAGCTCGGTGAAATTCTTTCCAACGATTTCAGCCGAGTCGAATCCCAGCATATCCCTCACAGCCGGACTGATGTATAGGACTACGCCCTGACTGTCCAATTCATAGATGACATCTCTGATGTTTTCCACCAGACTCCGGTAGTTCTCCGCGCTTTCTGATTCTTTCAGCGCGGCATTTTGCGAGCGCAATTCCGTCAGTTCATCTATGAGCTGCTTCTTTGTCTTATGATCATCTCTCATAGCGTTCCCCATCGGTAGCAAACCGAATTGTAAACTGCGCAAGAAGCGTCAACCTTCCACCTGACAGCCCTTCTCATTGAAAAGCCTCAGGCAGGCATCAACGACATCGGAATCATACTGGGATCCACCATGGGCTCTTATCTCATCAAGGGCCTGCTTTAGAGGGAAGGCATTCCGCGGGATTTCCGGCATCGAGGCGGCATTGGACGAGTGATGCGTCTATTTGTTCAGGAGTCGGTTGACCCTCACCAGCAACCGCTTCGGAACCACCGGTTTGGTCAGGTAGTCGTCGGCCCCTGCGTCAATAACCGCTACCTCGGATTCCACCTCATCTTTTGCCGTGAGCATGATCACAGGGATAAACCGCGTGGCCAACTGGGACTTCAGTTTTTTTACCAGGGTAAGCCCGTCCATCTCAGGCATCAGGAAGTCCGACAGAATGAGATCCGGCTTGTCTTTGGCCACCATTTTAAGGGCCTCCAGCCCATTTTCCGCGGTGACAACCAGATAGCCTTCCGCCTCCAAATGATGGCTGAGCAGTTTACGAATGACCGCATTGTCATCGACAACGAGGATCCGCTTGGGGCTGGCACTCATTACGGCAGGCGCTGGTTCTGCAAAATAGGGCTCTTCCGATGCACTTTCTTCCTCAACAGCAGTCTCAAGGAAGGGTGCCGTCACCGATCGCTTTGCCTCAGGAGGGGCCACACGAAACACTTCATCAATGGTGGTGAGCCCCTGCATGGCCTTTGTTATTCCGTCCATCGTTATGGTCCGGAACCCCTCAGCCTCTGCCGCCGCCTTCAACTCCACAGACGAGAGATGCGTAGAGATTTTTCGCCGGAGAGAAGGCATTATCATCAAGACCTCAAACAGGCCCAAGCGCCCTGAATATCCGCTAAACTGGCATGCCTCGCACCCGATTCCCCTCCAGAAGGCGCCCAATGCGTCATGACCCATATACGGGCGGATCGCTTCCATCTGCTCGGGGTGCAACGACTCGGGTGTTTTGCATTCCTGGCATATCTTCCTGACGAGCCGCTGGCCGATGACGGCAATGAGCGACGCAGAAACCAGAAAGGGATCGATTTTCAGGTCCATTAGCCTTATGACCGCAGAAGGGGCATCATTCGTGTGGAGCGTTGAGAGGACCAGGTGCCCGGTCTGTGCGGCCTGAAATGCGGTAACAGCGGTCTCGCTGTCTCTTATTTCGCCCACCATGACGATATCCGGATCCTGTCTCAGGATGGATCTCAACCCCCCGGCAAAGGTGATCCCGGCGGCCGGGTTGATTTGAACCTGATTGATCCCCGCCACATCATATTCAACCGGATCCTCAACGGTCACGATGTTGACTTCCGGGGACTTGAGACTGTTGAGACAGGCATAGAGCGTTGACGATTTTCCGCTCCCGGTAGGCCCGGTCACCAGGATGATCCCCTGGGGTCTGTGAATGGCCTCCAAAAGGTTTTTCAGATCCCTCTCTGAAAAACCGAGATCTTCGGGGTTCAAGGCCGCTGTAGCGGGATCCAGGATGCGGATGGTCACCTTTTCACCGTATGATGTGGGGAGTGTGGAGACCCTGAGGTCAAACGTCTTGTTCCCGTATCTCACCTGGGCCTTCCCATCCTGGGGTTTCCGTTTGATGGTAATATCCAGGTTCGATACGATCTTGATCCTGGAAACGACCCCCGCATGAATATGCTTGTCCGCCCGCATGATTTCTTTGAGTATGCCGTCCACCCGATACCGAATCAAAATCGCCGCCTTCTGCGGTTCAATATGGATATCGCTTGCTTTCTGTTTGATGGCATCGGCAAGGATTGAATTCGTGAATCGGACAATGGGAGGCTTTTCCGTAAGGGAAAGAAGTTCTTTGGCCTCTTTCTCATCCGGATCTTTTTCCCGGATAATTTCTATGTCCCCGAATATGGTCAGGCCGGAATCCAGGTCTCTTTTAAGATCCACCTTCGGGTAGTGTCTTTCAATGGCATCCAAAATGTCTTCTTGAGGGACAACCGCCACATCTATGGATAACTGGGTAAAAAAGCGAAGGTCGTTCAGGGCGTCCAGATCCAGGGGGTCTGCCATGGCGACAAGGAGGCGTTTTTCGGTTTTTTTGATAGGGATAACCAGATGATTTTCGGCAAGCTGGGGCGATACCAGCTCGATCACCTCTCTGGCTATTTTTTTGTTCTCAAGGCGGCCATACGGTATCTTCAACTGCCTGGCGAGGGTTTTGGCAATGATCACCTGGTCAGCCACCCCCATATCCACGAGGATCTGGCCCAGGCGCCTTTTCTGAGATTTCTGAATCTCAAGGGCCTTGGCGAGGGTTTCATTGTCGATGAGCCCTGATTTTACCAGGATTTCCCCCATCCGCATCCTTTGTTGGGGGGTACATATGGATGTGTCTGATGTATTCATTTATTTCTCAGGACTCCCCATCCTGCCATGCACACACGCGATTCCTTCCCTCGCGTTTAGCCTTGTAAAGGGCATCATCGGCCCTTTTTATGATTCGATCCACGTCATCGTTTCCGGCCTCCGCCCTGTATGAGGCTGTGCCGAAACTGGCAGTAATCGGGATGTTCGCATCATCCGACCGGGAGATCGCCGTTTCCTCTACACCGCGTCGCAGTCTCTCCGCGATCGATCGTGCCTGCTCTTCATTGGTATTGGGGAGACAGGCGATAAACTCTTCCCCGCCGTAACGGCCCAGGAAATCATAGGGCCTTGCCGGTTTCATCAACCGGCGGCTGAATTCCTGAAGCACCCGGTCCCCCGCCTGGTGGCCGTACTCGTCATTGACCCTCTTGAAGTGGTCGATGTCCGCCATGATGATGGAAAGAGAGGCATTTTCCCGTGCGGCCCGCTCAAGCTCCCCCTTCAACCTCTCCATAAAGGCCCTTCTGTTCAATATGCCCGTCAACGGGTCCGTGTTGGCCAGTTGGAGGATGCGCCGTTCCAGATCAATGATTCTCCGGCCCACCCTGATCCTGTATCTCAGCTCATCATGGTTGAAAGGTTTGACAAGGTAATCATCCGCTCCGGCCTCCATTCCCAGAATCAGGTCCTCTTTTCTCGTCTTTGCCGTCACGATGATGAAATAGGTGTATCCCGATCCCTCCTTGCCACGTATCCGGGAGCATAATTCAAGCCCGTCCATATCGGGCATCATCCAGTCCGAAATAACGATGCTCGGCGCATCCGATTCCTGAAGCAACTCCCATGCCTGGTTTCCGTTTCGGGCGGTCACGACCTCGTATCCCCAATTCTCAAGAAAGGCCTCCAAAACCCTCATGGAGACGGGATCGTCTTCGACGATCAGAATCTTCATGCGTCAACCTCCTTGAGGCTGATCCGCAGGGAGGACTCCAGGTCTTGAAGATCCTTCGAGAGAACATCCACCGCATGTTGGGCCTCCTGCATCTTTTTTTGCCTGCCGAGGACCTCCAGACCATAGGCCGCATCAAAGGCCCGTTTGGCGCCCACAATCGACAGGGACCCCTTCAGCTTGTGGGCCCCCTGTTCCAGGCGAGAGGCGTCGCTGTTCGGGACCGCCTCCCTGATGTCGCTC
>JAIPDI010000077.1 GCA_021737785.1 Deltaproteobacteria bacterium | reverse complement strand
CCCGCTTCATGTTCGTATTGAGGAGAAATGGGGATGGCGGGTCGCCTCCGACACCCCCTCCGGTTCGCTACGCTCACCTACGGGGGTGTCGCCACTTCTCTCCTGCTTCATCCGACAACTACTCTGACACAGGGGGCACCCAAGGCGCGTGAACTACTTTCGCGATTCGATCAACGCTCTCAGCACTATGAAATTCGAATCGCTGAGAACGAGGCAGAAGCCTAATCACAGAATTCAGGCCGACAAAAATGATGGATGAGAAATTAGGCAAAGATTAGCCCGAGTATACGCTCCCGGAGTATTGCATCATATCAGGACCGGGACATCCTTTTAGAATTTAATGAAATTGGATATATCTTATGCGGCGTTTGCCAAAAGGCTGGAGATGAGTCTAGCCAACATTGGATTTACAGTGGAGAGGGGAGCGTCCATCGCAAGAAGCGCCAATTATTCACTTGATGTATGAGTTATTAAATTGTGAAAGAGCGTCCCGCTGCCGCTCCACTGTATACTCCATGTGCAATCTCCATCAATAATTTTAATTGCTTGCTTCACTTGGTAAGGCGCTGATTTAAAAACCTGCCCTTTCCTCATGTCCTACGTCCTAAGAACGCACAAAACCTCGGCTCGCTGATATGGCTTGACGCCGGGTACTTGGGTAACCTCCACCGGACCGGGAGTGGCGGCCCCGGGCATGCGGAAGGTAGAGATATTCACCGGCTCAACCGGGATCTCCTTGGGCGCGGCCAGTTGGGGCACCCACTCATAAGGCAGGCGATAGGCACGGTAGATCATGTTGAAACGGGCGAACTGTCCGAAATGGGGGCTGATGTATTCCCAGACGATGCGGTGATCCGGCGTTACCTCGATGAGACGGCCCCCCGAACCCTCTGTAATCAACGTATTACCATTGGGCAGGCGCTGGGCGCTGCTGACGAAAGGGCTGTAAAAGCGGTTGGCGTCCATGGGCATGCGATATCCTGCCTCGGCCGGGGTGTACTGCCAGAGGATTTCCAGGGTAATAGGATCGATCTCCAGCACCCGGGAGTAATCGCGAAGGGCGTTTTTGATTCCTGTGGGAGCGCCCGGGTTGGGCGCACCGTACCCGGCCCACCCGCCGTTGTCAAAAACAAGTAGATTGCCTTCACCGGGCAGCCCCCTGGGGATGAGATGGGCATGGTGCTTGCCGATGATCCATCCTAGTTTTTTCAGGGCAGGGCTGGTGTTGTATTCCGGCCCTATTTTCCACACGATCTTGCCGGATTTCTTGTCGGTGACGGCAATGATATTGGACTCACGAGCAGACCAGATGATGTTCTCCGGGTGAAAGCGACCGTCGCCGGCATCAAACCACTTGTTGGGTCCAAGGGCGGACATGGAATTGACGTGCATCCAGTCCCCGCCACAATTACGCAGATTGGGATTGCGGTACAGAATGTTGCGCGCTTCCTCGCTCCAGTCGAACTCGCGGAAATGCTCGTTTAACACCCATTCCCAAACGATTCCGCCGGCCCAATCGACCTCGAGGAAAACATCATCAAGCAGGAGTTTGTCCGAAATGTCAGGGTTGCGTACATTCTTGTGACACAGGACCAGCGTGTTGCCGTTCGTGGTCAGAGGATCCATGCCCGGGGCGTAGTAACCCACCGGGTTTCCCTCCCGCTGAAAATCGTGGTGATGGCGGGCCATCCATTGCGGCGCTTCGCCCGGGTCTTCGATGTATTCATGTCTATCGAACCGCCAGACGACCTTCCCTTCCCAGTCCACCTGCACCACGTCAATGAAATCCTGCATTCCGTATCGGGTATTGCGCTCTCCGCTCGCCCCCAGAACATGGCCACCGGGAAGCATCTTATTAGGCAGGCCGTGCAGGCCCTTCCACAGCTTCACCTCGGTTCCATTCATGTCGATAAGCAGAGCCCCCAGTTCCTTTGCCTGGAAAATAGTGTAACCGCTCCAGCACTCCGAGGGATCATAGATGGTTGTCCCAGTAGGGTAGATACTCGGGTAGGTCATGACCGATGCTCCTTGCGATTGGGTTCCGAATCCATCAAGCCGTTGTTGCCGAATTTTTCTTCCCAGTCATCGAAGGCCGGTTTTATTTCGAGTAAATGGTTATAAAAAAGACTCCGCGCACCATCGATGTCCCTCTTGGCTATTTTCTCCAAAATGACCGGATGGGTTGTGGTGTCGTGATAAAGGCGATCCTTTTTCCTCAGGTTCAAGACCATGTCTTCGGAAAAATCCAAGAATATGTTGATCTGCATGGCAAACAGGGGATTTTGCGAGGCCTGAGCAACCAAGCGGTGAAAGCCTATTTGCCAATGCACATATTCATCTGTTTGTGTTTTGGGAATAACTTCTAAATACTGCTTCATCTTCTGAAGGTCCTCCCGAGTGGCCCTTTCCGCGGCCAGGGCCGCCACGGCAGGCTCGATGAGAAGGCGCACCTCGATGATATGGGCCGGCCTCACCTTGCCAAGACTTGCCACGTCGCGCATCACCGAGGTGACCGCATCGTGCCGCATCTCCTGGACAAAGGCTCCGCCGTGGGCGCCCCGCTTCACCTCCACCAGTCCGGATTTCTTCAAGTCCCAGATCGCCTCCCGTACGATGATGCGGCTGGTGCCGAAGGTCTCGGCCAGCTCCCTTTCGTTGGGGAGCCTTTGCCCCAACTGATATGTGCCGTCGAATATGGATTTACGCAGTTGGCGGGATACCTGCAGGAAGCGGCGGGATTTATCGATACTCTTGAACGTCATAAGGATGACCTTTCTCTTACAGAAACGCCTGCTATCTTAGAAATGGTTCATATTGATTCGGGACTTTGTAGGGCGGTGGCGCTTAAAGCTTAATCGCGCCATTGGCAATGTGATGCCGCGGTGAGCCGGCCGGAGCAACACGGCCGGCTCTCCGTGGCGCCCGTCCTATTCAGAGCCGGCGGGAATCTTGATCCCCTGCTCCTTGTAGTATTTCACGGCTCCCGGGTGTAACTGCATACCGCCGTTACGCACCGCGTAGTCCATGGTCAGGTGCTTCAACCATGGGTGGGTCTTGGTGTTTTCCTTGGTCTGCTCCCAGAACAGCTTGGTGAGTTTGTAGGCGGTGTCGTTTTCCATCTTTTTATTGATGGCCACCCCCACTATAGAGCCCAGGGTGTAGACGTCTTGCGTATTGTCCACTCCCTTGCCGTATACGCCGACCGGGATGATGCCCACCTCGCGGCCGGGCTTGGTGGTCACCTTGATCGCCTCCGGGTTGGCCTCATACTCCTTTTTTGTCAAGCCTAAAAGATGCAACGAGGAGGTCAAGGCCAACTGCTCCACCTGAGGGAACGGCGCGATTCCACCGACCACGTAAACGTCGAACTGACGATCCTGGAAGCCCTGGAAGGCCGAAGACCAGCTCCCTTTGACGTTGTCAAACTCCTTGTTGGGCTGCATGCCGGTGGTCGCAACCACCCATTCCCGGGCGGCGTTCCAGGCCCCGCCGCCGGGAGGGCCCAGGAAGACCTTCTTGCCTTTCATGTCCTTAAGCTCCTTGATACCAGAGTCGGCGTAGGTCACGAAATGATATTGGCCATAGGGGAACCAGAAAAGAAGTCTCAGGTTCTCGGACAACGCAGGTGCGTCCTTCAGCTTCTTATACATGACCTTCTGATTCTTCATGAAGAAATAAATGTTCGGGTTGGTCATGCAGAGGTCGATCTTGCCTTCGGCCAGATCGATCATATGCTTGGTGGCCGCGCCGGTGGCATCCACCTTGATCTGTAGATCGTCCTGCGCCTGGTTGATCATGGTGGCCATGGTGGTCATGGTCAGATAGGCCGACGAGCCCGGAGCGATGGTGGCCATCTTGAGTGTCTCGGTCGCTTGGGCCATGGTGCCCATGGCCAGGAGCAAGGATACTGTAAAGATCATCCGCCAGATATGCTTTTTACTCATGCTGTCCCTCCTTTTAGGTTTGAATTGATGGATGTTGCAGCCTACGAATAGCCTGCAAGTTCAATATCAGACATCCCGCCAGCAGCCCTGCCCCCGTCAGTCCGGAAGGCACACCCGGAACGATCAACAAGACCGCCGCCAACACCCTCACTGCGCGTTGCCAAAGGGGCAATTTATTCCATTCCCAGCCCCCCAGCGCAGTGGCTATCCCCCAAGTGGATGCAAAAAAGATGAAGACAGCCCAAGCCAGACCCACGAGGCTAAGTTCGCCCACGATAAGCAACAAATCCGGATGAAAAACAAACAAGTAGGGGATGATAAATCCGGCGATAGCCAGGCGGGTGGCCTGGAAACCGGTTTCCATGGGATTGGCCCCGGCGATGGGGGCGGGGGCAAAAGCCGCCAAGGCCACCGGAGGGGTGACCACGCTGAGGACGCCGAAATACACCACAAATAGGTGGGCCGCCATCAACGAAAGCCCCAATTTATTAAGTACGGGCCCCAGCACGATGGCAATCATCAAGTAGGCCGCGCCCGTGGGCACGCCCATGCCCATGACCAGGCAGGAGAGCATGACGAAGATCAAGGCCAGCCAAAGGTTGCTGGAAGCTACCGAAAGAACAGCCTCGGCAAACATGAGGCCTATCCCGGTCATGTTGATCACCCCTATGACAAAGCCGATGGCGCTGACGATGATCATCAGGATCGCACAAGTCTTGCCCGAGTCGATCAGGGCACGCCACCATTTTGCGGGCCGCCGGAAATCCGGGAACAGCACCAGGCAGAGCACGAAGGAGCTGAGCAGAGCGTAAAAGCCGGCGTTCTGGGCGGTGCGACCGGTAACCAGAACCGCGATGATCACCCCCAGCGGGACCACCAGGGCCAGGCTCTTTAGCAGGTCGTCCCTGGTCAGCCCAACCCGCTCTTTCCTGGGCAGCGCTTCGATCCCCAGCCTCTTGGCCTCAATAAAAACCACGATGAAGAGGGAGCTGTAGTACATGATCGAGGGAATCAGGGCGGCCACGATGATCTTGAGATAAGGGATGCCGGTAATATCGGCCATGAGAAAGGCCACCACTCCCATCACCGGGGGCATTATCTGCCCTCCTGTGGAGGCCGCCGCCTCCACCCCGCCGGCGAAACTGGGTTTAAAACCGACTTTCTTGATAATGGGTATGGTGAACACACCGGTGGAAACCACGTTGGCCACTGCGGTCCCGGACAGCGAACCAAAAAGGGCCGATGCAACCACGGCGGCGTGAGCGGGTCCGCCGGCAAAGCGACCGGTGGCGGCCAAGGCGATCTTCAACAACACATCGCCCGCGCCGGACTGCTGCAGTACAGCGCCAAAAACGATAAATACCAGGACGGTGCGACTCACCACTTCCACCGGTCGGCCGAAGACCCCGTCGGTGGAGAACCATAAGTTCTCCATTGCGTGCTGCCAGCCGACACCGGCTCCCCCCAAGGCAGGGGGCAACAGCAGATATGCGGCCGATACCACCGCAACCGCCAGCATGGGGATACCGAAAAAGCGATAGGTCAGATAACTAATGAGGATGATGGCGACCCAAGCAAAGGCGTTCTGCTTCAGGCTGATGGAGATGATGGTTTCCTCCTGTTCGAACATCACCTGGCCCCATTCCCAAAAAATATAGATCAGGGAGAGGGCCATCAGGCCGTGGAGGGCGAGTCTCAGCCGATTGGGGGATTTTTCGCTTTTATTCAGCTCCATGCGGAAGAAACAGGCCAGCAAGGCCAATAGCACGGTAAGTCCGGAGACCACCACCATGTCGAAGACGCCGATATAGGCCACGATAACCGCAAAGACGGCCAGCCCTGCGCACAACAGATCCGCTGCGAACCTAATGTTACGATTCAAGGTAATTCTCCGTTGAAGGTGAGAAACCATTGCGGTTGAGAACAATCAAAAGCGCCGTGCTTGGTGAAGGGCTGGTGGGAAAATCCATTCGATACGTCGAAGAAAGTGGTGTGCACCAAGAAAAGTTCAATATTCATGACTACCCATCTCCGGTTGCCTGGAATCACTTGGAATGGATAATGGGTTACCAATTAACCCAATCGTTTGTCAAGGCAAAAGTTGGGTTTGCAACATTTTAGCCTTTTGAAAAAAATGATCTTTGCTTCAATAAAAACCGGCGTCAGAAACCATTATTTTGTATGCCAAGATTGGTCCGATTATACGCTCCCGGAGTATTACATCATATCAAGATGGGGAAATCCTCTTTAAAACTCTAATTGAAATTGGTATATCTCATGCGGCGCTCGCCAAAAAGCTGGAGATGAGTTTAGCCGACATTGGATGTTCAGTGTAAAGAGAGGACAGTCCATCGCAAGAAGCGCCGATTATCACCCGATTCGTGGTATTTACATCGTATCAATATAGGGCTTGCTTTTTTATAAGGGTTGCCATTAAATCTTACCAGTAAGACAATAAGGTCGAATGGAGGTTTATTATGGCCAGTGTTTCAACCACAAAAATGTCCTCGAAAGGGCAAGTCGTTATTCCTGAAAATATAAGGAAACAACTAAATCTAAGGTCTGGTGCTCAGTTTGTCGTCGTTGGTGAAAAAGATGTGGTTATCCTGAAAAACATAACACCACCATCGCTTGATGAATTTGATGGCCTCATTGAGAAGGCCAGGAAAGAAGGGAAAAAAGCTGGAATTAGAAGATCTGATATTGGTGATGCCAGCGTGACACCTGGACCTTGATGGTTGATTTTATAGGGGGATTCGCAGAGGCCGACTCCCTAAAAATGCGGGAGGGTGAGGTTGGCCCAGTATTTCGATCATGATTTAATCCTTTACTTCGTTGCAGAAATACCGTACAATCCTGCATCATGATACACAGAATATGCCGTTTACCGACAACTCAATCCTTTTTTCTGTTCGGGCCGCGGCAGACCGGAAAGAGCACCCTGGTAGACCACGTCTTCGGGCGGGCTGCCTGGAAAATTGATCTGTTGATGACCGATGTTTTTCTTCGGTATGTCAAGCGTCCGGACCAGTTTCGGCTGGAGGCCCTGGAGAAAATCGAAAAGGAGGGCATCCGCTGGATCATCGTTGATGAAGTGCAAAGGGTTCCGGATCTGCTGAACGAGGTCCACCACCTCATTGAGGGGACTGATTGCCTGTTCGCCCTTACAGGATCGAGCGCTCGCAAACTAAGGAGGGCCGGCGTCAATCTGCTGGCCGGGCGGGCGGTCCAGCGCCGGTTGTTCCCTTTTGTCTATAAGGAGATTGCGGATACCTTTTCTCTAATGGATATCCTCCAGTTTGGGAGCCTTCCCGGGGTTTACGGCAGAAGTCCGGAAACCAAAATGGATATTCTCAAGTCCTACACAGAAACCTATCTTACGGAAGAAATCCAGGCAGAGGCCCTGGTAAGAAACATCGGGGGCTTTTCCCGTTTTCTGGAGTTGGCCGCCAGTCAGTTCGGAGAACTGGTGAGTTACACAGCGATCGGAAGGGAGTGCCAGGTTCCCACCCGTACTGTGCAGTCTTATTATGAAATTTTAGAAGATACCCTTATCGGAGTTCGGCTGCAGGCCTGGTCCAAAAGTCTCAGGAAGCGACTGGTCTCCCATCCCAAGTTTTATTTTTTTGACATGGGCGTCACAAACAGCCTGAACCGGCAATTGACAGCCCCGCCGGACCCGGTGCGCACAGGGCGTCTCTTTGAACAGTGGGTCATACTGGAGACATACAGGATGTTGAATTATCTCGGAAGTGAAGCGGGCCTCTACTTCTGGCGGACCAACCACGGGGCAGAGGTGGACCTTATCATCGAGAAATATGGAGTCCCGATCGGCGCATTTGAAATCAAGTCTGCTTCCCATATCTCAGGGGGCCATCTGAGCGGTCTCCGCGCTTTTCGAGAGGATTATCCGGACGTTCCTCTCCACGTCGTTGCCCAGGTGGAAAACCCATTCCGCCTGGAAGATGTGCATGTCCTTCCATGGAAGATGTATATTCGGTTGCTGGAGGAGTATCTTTCAGCGTGAATGAAATAGAGCCGGGTCGTCCGGTTTCAGCAAAACCCCGTGGGCATCGGGACGCATCTTTGCCAACTATTCTGTCAATACTAATGGGTGACAAGTTCACGGAAGAAGCAAGGGCAGTACTTGGCGTTTATATACAATTACACGATTATGAGCGGACGTGCCCCGGCTGAACACGACCTGGAACGGGCAGCGGCACGCTGTTAGGTTGTTAGGTTTTGCATTTATTCACAGCAATGATATCCTCGGTGTCAGTGTGCGTACTCGGTTTAAACCCGGCCTTAATCGGCTGCTGGCCGGATTCGGCCTGATCCTGGTTCTGCTGGCGGGGACCGCCTCTGGCGAGACGGCCAAGGAAGAGGAGTCATTTCTGGGAGCCCAGTGGTCCGCGGGAGTGAAGATCAGGAGGCTCCTCGACAGCTACACTTCCTACGAGTTCGGAAATCCCTTCCCCCCTTATCAGGCCCCTCTGAGCCGACTGGAGTTTCCCCTGGACTCCTGGTGGGGCGGGCTGGAAGGGAGGGCAGGCTGGCAGAGATTTTCGCTGGGCCTGGAGGCCTTGACAAGCCTCTCTTCCGAGGCCGATGGGAAGATGAGCGATTCGGACTGGGACGACGAGGAAAACCCCGGGCTTCGCACCATCTACTCCGAATCCTATTGCCGCATCGAGCCCAGCTACGCCATCAGGGTCGACGCTGATCTGAGGGTTTCGGACTGGCTGGGGCTCCCCTCAACCATAGATCTTCGGCCGGTGATCGGATTCCGCTGGCAGCACTTCCGGCTGGTCACCCACGACGGGGTTCAGTACGTACTGGGAGAGCCGCCCATGCCTCTGCCGGGGGACGGCATCCGGTTCACCCAGACCTACCGGCAGTACTTCATCGGGTTGAAGGGCGATTTCGACTTGACCGCGTATGCCCCGTTGCACCGTTTCAATCTGGCTTTGCAGGCGGACTGGGCCTACGTTCAGGGGGAAAATGAGGATCTTCACCTCCTCAGGGCCGGTCAACGGTTCACCTTCGAGAATACGTGCGGTCAGGCTTGGCACGGCCTCCTTGGTCTGAAGGCCGGGCTGTTCAAAAACCTTACCCTCGGCCTGGAGCTGGATTTTCTGTGGCTGTCCACCACCGGGTCTCATCGCCTGCAGAACGATGCCTTCGACATCGATTTCACCTTTCACCACGGGGTCGAGGTCTGGTCCAGGCAGACCAGCCTTTCGCTCAGCTTGGAATATGTCTTTTAGAAACGCAATCATAGGAGAGACAGCGAAATTGCAGCGTGGGAAGGAAGAAATTAAGGTGTTCATCTCCAGCCGAGAAACGAGGTGCAATGAGTGTGGTGAAGAACTCGGTTCAAAGGCTTGGATCACTCTCGCCGGGGATAGGGGCGCTCTTTGTTTGTCGTGCGCCGATCTAGACCATCTTCTTTTCCTCCCGGCTGGAAATGTAGCTTTGACCAGACGCGCCCGCAAACACTCCAGGCTTTCTGCTGTTGTGCTGAAATGGAGTCGTGCTCGAAAGCGATATGAACGCCAGGGACTGCTGGTCGATGCGCAGGCGTTGGAGAAAGCGGAAGAAGAGTGTCTCGGCGATGAGGACCTTAGGGAGCTACGGAGAAAGAGGGCGGCCACCCGCAGAGAAGAATTGGACCGTCGGTATTTGGATCAGTTCGCTGCACGAGTAAGAGAACTATTCCCCGGCTGCCCAGCCGGGAGCGAACGAGAAATAGCGGAGCACGCCTGCCTCAAATACAGCGGACGAATTGGACGGTCTGCCTTTGCCAAGGCATTGGATGAGCAGGCAGTGCGTCTAGCAGTGACCGCTCACCTGCGACACAGCGAGACGAGATACGACGAACTTCTGGCAAAGGGATACGATAGGTGGGAGGCGCGTGCTGCAGTCGAGGAGACCATTGCCCGGATTTTGCAGAAATGGGAGGCACCAAGCAGGCGACCGGTGAAAACTGGCCGAACCGGAAACTGGAAACGAGAAACCTGAGGACGGGGCACCTTTTTTAAAGATTGCAGTCGTAGTAGCCCCGACATACATCCAGACGCCCCAGTTGCGCGCCGCCTTCCCATAACTGGATGATCTTGCAATCCCTCCAGTATTTTTCCACATCATAGTCCCTCACGTAGCCGTAGGAACCCATGAGTTCCATGGCCTTGTTGGTGACCATGACGGCCACGTCCGCCGCGTACACCTTGGCGATGCTTGCCCTTGACAGCATGAAATTCGAGAAGGGGGGACCATAAACATCGGGGTGATCAAACATGTAGGCCGCTCCGAGATAGTACATACGTGCTGTTTCAATCCCGATGGCCATGTCCGCCAGGATACCGGCACAGATGGAATGCTGCCGTATGGGTTTTTCCGATACGATCCGTTCCCCCGTGTATTTGAGCACCGTTTCATAGGCAGCCTGGGCATTTCCCACGGCAAGGGCGCCTGTAAGGATACGTGCCGCGATCACATTCCCGTGGAACAGCTGGGCGTCCACACCGGGCCCTGCCGCACGAAAGGCTTTGGGGACCCTCACATCTTCCAGATACATGGTGCAATTCCTGTCCCCTTGCATACCCGCTTTGTTTTCAAATTTTCCAAATGAAAGTCCCTCTGTGGGCGAAGGCACATAGATCAGGGCAAGTCCTTCATCCCCTGCTTCGGGATCGGTGGTGCAGACCACGCAGTAGGCCTCTGACACACCCGCATTGGAACCCCAGGCCTTCTGTCCATTGATCACCCACTCGTCCCCATCCAGTTTGGCCGTCGTCCTGATCTTTCTTCCGTGCAGCGAGGGATTTTCTATATCGCATCCCCCGCCGCCATGGGATCCGCCGGGCTCGGTGATGGAAAAACAGGCCTTTTTCAGTTTATCCCCGCAGAACATGGGGGCGAAATGATCCAGCACGGCCTTGTTGTTGGCCATGATGGCCGCGTTGAACGCCCAGGTGGTCACCGTGGCGGCCGTGGCTATTCCGCTGTCTCCCCTGCCGAATTCTTCATGCATCACGGCCGCAGAGACGAGCGAGGTGCTGCCCCCGCCTCCGTACTCCGTTGGAAAAGCCGCCTTTTGAATGCCCATTTCGGTCATGCCCTGAAGGATCTTATTGACGATATGGTGCTCCTCATCATCGTCTATTTTCTGGCGAAAAGGCATAATCTCTTTATCGACAAAGTTTCTAAACGCTTCCTTGGCCATCTTGTCTTCCTCGCTGAGGAAGAGATCCAGATATCGGTGCTCAGACATGTTCCACCCTCCTTTGTTTCGTGTTCCCTGTCATTTTAACAGATGATCCTTACGGTGTAAATTATACGAAAGTATAGTTTTGCGGATTTAAGCTGAAAGGCCATGAACGCATTTCGGTTCAATTGCCCCCTTGATACGTACAGGCAGCGGGACGGGCAGCGGGATGACCTTAAGATATTAAGATTAACAGGGTAATCAGAAAATGATAGATGGGAAATTATGTCAAGATTAGCCCGATTAGACGCTCCCAGAGTATTACATCATATCAAGACGGGGAAATCCTCTTTAAAACTTTAATTGAAATTGGTATATCTCATGCGGCGCTTGCAAAGAACTGGAGATAGCTTGGCCAACATTGGATTTTCAGTGGAGAGGGGAGAGTATTTGGGAGAGGAAAAGAAAGTCGAATGGAATACCGCAAGAAAGGAACTTAGGGAACGATTCGAATGAAAATCAAGGTTCCTTCTTCTGCAATTGAAGATTTACATGAGGGGAGATTGTTCTACGAGAAGCAAGGAGAAGGGCTGAGAGAGTATTTCTTTGATTCTCTGTTTTCCGATATTGATTCCCTGGTCCTTTATGTCGGAGTCCACATAAAGGTTTTCAGTTACCATCGCATGCTGTCCAAGAGATTTCCTACGCCCCAGGCCAGTCTATAGAACCGCCTGGACTGGTTATTGGTAACGTTCACATCACAAATAGAAAGGAGAACTTATTTTATGGATCCTGATAAAATAATAGACGGTTTGTCAAAAGAATTAAATTCTGCATTGAAAGCAATGGCCAAGGCAAAGGAACTAAATGAAAGAGAGGTTTATAGCCGAATTGTAAAGAATTTATGCGAGTCTTTGGGTGTTTTTTTCAATCTTGCAAGTGAAATGATGCCATTAGATTATGATGACGATGATTTGGAAAAAGAGGACATCCCTTTTTGAGGATGCATAAGCCTTAGCCGAGGTTGTCACGTTAGTCAACACGCATCCGCTCCCAGACCGATTGGGCTTCATCGGCCATGTCGAATCTCAGGAGTGTCTCTTTCAGCGGAATCCCTTCCTTCGGGTCCAGGCCCATGAGTTCGTAAAATCGTTCCTTCATGCCGGCCAGGTCCATTTCGACCCCCTCCGGCTCCCCGTCCCTTGCGGGTTCAAGCATGCGCGGGGTGAGATCGTCATCCACGGCCCTGAAACCGAACCGGTGGTTGAGGAGTCTTTTCAAGTAGAATATCCTTCTGCCCGCCCGCATCATATCCGGGATTTCCCATCCGTAACCGGCAACGGCGTTAAACAGATCAACCCATTCGGTTAGGGTGATCTGCCGATCGGCAAACTGGCAGTAGCACGCGCTGTTTTCGATGCTGCCCAACTCCACCGCAACCACCGCGACCTCCGGTTTCAGCTCGCCGGTCATGGGTTCAAGATCATAATCAAAGCCTATTTCAGGGTAATAGCACGCTCCCGACTCCATGAAATGCATGGTCGTGGAAACATGGCACGCCCCCCTGGGGCTTACGGCATAGGCAAGGGCCTTGCCGTGGCCGCCGCCCCTGGGATCATGCATGGGGGCCTCCAGGCCCTTGCTCTGGGCGGTATAGGCAACGGCGCCTTTGCCGATCTTGTTGGCTGCCCATAAACTGCCCCGCGAAAGAAGTTCCCCGATCTTTCCCTCCCTTTTTGCGATCATGGGCAGGAGGTCGATCACCCGCTCCATATCCCCCCATTTGAGGTCCATTCCCCCCGCATCCGCCGACGTGAGGTCTCCCCTGTCAAATGCCTCCATGGCCCAGGCGATGGTTGCCCCTGCGGATATGGTGTCTAACCCCAGATCGTTGCACATTCTCCCTGCCTTGCAGGTTGCGGCGAGATCCATGGCGCCCAGGAGGGCGCCAAAGCTTACAATGGTCTCATATTCGGGTCCGGGTCCCTCGGGAACGGCAAAAGGTCCTTCCTTGACCGCCACGACCCGCTTGCAGGCGATGGCGCAGAAGGCGCAGGTGGCCCGCCTGGTGAGATATTTTTCCTCCAGGGTGCTCCCCGTAAGGGCCTCCGCCATCTCTTCCCAAAAGTTGGAAGTCCAGTTTTTGATGGGGACATCACCGTCATAGACGTGCCCCTCCAGGCTCCCCGCGGTGCCGAAATCGTGGAGCACCTCGGAGATGAGTCCTTCCCGGATCCTCGGGTTCAGCTCGGCCCGCAGTTCTTCAAACCGCTTGGGGTCGGCCATTTTCACGGACCGGTTTGTTCCATTTACCACAATGGCCTTCAGGTTCTTGGCGCCCATGACGGCCCCGAAACCGGCGCGCCCGAATGCGTGATGGGCTTCATTCAGGATATTGGCAAAAGGGACGCGGTTTTCTCCTGCCGGACCGATCACAAGGGTCCTGAACTTCTTGCCGTATTGGTCCTTCAACGATCGGGTTGTTTCCTCGACCCCACGCCCCCAATGGGCGCGTGCATCCACGAGTTCGACATGATCATCCCTTATCAAAAGGAGCGAAGGCATAGGTGATGCGCCCGTTATGATGATCCCGTCAAAGCCCGCGTACCGCAATTCAGGGGCAAAATAGCCGCCACAGGAGGATTCGGAAAATCCCCGTGTCAGCGGCGAGCGTCCCGCAACACTGCTTCTGCTGGTTCCGGAAAGCCTAAGCCCGGCAAAGGGACCGTTCATGAAGAGGAGCATGGCTTGGGGGGACAGCGGGTCGGCATCAAAGTCTCCCCGGTCCCAGAAGAGCCTTGCCCCGAGACCGCTCCCGCCCACATATCTTGTGTAATAGTCTTCCGGCAGGTGCGTTATCCCGATATCGCCTTTGGTAAGATCAACCTCGATGATTTTTCCGGTATTGCCGTTCATGGCCTTTACACCTTTCGTTTACACTTTTCGCTCTTGGCCCTCCCAATACCTGGCCCGCAGTTCGCGTTTGAGAATCTTGCCCGTAGGCGTACGCGGTATTTTGGATACAAACTCGATTTTCCTGGGCTTCTTGTAATCAGCCAGATGCTGTTTCATAAATCGAAGGATCTCCTCTTCATCCACGCTCATCCCCTTGCCCAATACTACCTGGGCACAGACCGCCTCCCCCCATTTTTCATCCGGAATGCCGAAAACCGCTGCATCCACAATGGCCGGATGTTCCTGAAGGACGCTCTCCACCTCGTACGGATAGACGTTGAAGCCGCCGCTGATGATCATATCCTTTTTTCGGTCTTTTATAAAAATATACCCTTCCGCATCCACGGTACACAGATCGCCGGTAAAAAACCTGCCGTCCTTCAGGGTGCGGGCGGTTTCATCGGGCATCTTCCAGTATCCCCTCATGACCATGTCGCCCTTGGTGGTCAGTTCTCCGATCTCGCCGGGTTTCACTTCTTTGTCCGCCTCATTCAGGACCTTTACGCTGACCCCGGGAAGGGGTTTGCCGCAGGAGGCGAGCCGTGCCACCTTTTCAGGCGGGCCGTCGAGCACGTGATCCTTGATATCCAGAACCGTCAGGACCCCGGCCTCTGAAGCGC
>JAIPDI010000076.1 GCA_021737785.1 Deltaproteobacteria bacterium | reverse complement strand
CGATATTGAGCACCCGGGCCACCCCGTACTGCAGACTGAGGCCCACCGCCGTGACCGCATAGATGCCGCCCAGCAACAGACCGGAAATCACAATGTCCAGGATGGTCACCATCATTTATAACTGCCCATGTTCCGGGGGTGTTCCCCCGGAGGGTAAATAGGGAGCCGGTTATTCCCCCGCGCGCTTACTGATAAGGCAGCAACTTCTCCCCATGGTGCAGAGAAGTCACCAGCAAAGATTTTAATCCCTCAGAATTCGGTTACCTAAACAAGAAGATCATCGGGGCTTGGCAAGGCCTTTGCTTTGTCTCGGGCCTGCTCATCCCGGCGATTCGTGCTCCAGCCGGAACTTTTTTCTGAGTTCTCTTTTTAAAATCTTACCCTGAGGGCTCTTTGGGAGCGTATCCGCAAATTCAACCGATTTTGGAACCTTGTATGCGGCCATTTGTTCCCGGCAAAACCCCATGATCTCTTCCCCGGTGGCCGTGGCATCCCTCTTCAAGACCACCACCCCGTGAACCCGTTCCACCCAGTAGGCATCGGGAATTCCGATGACGGCCGCCTCGGCCACAGCCGGGTGCCGGTAAAGGACCTCTTCCACCTCCTTGGGATAGACGTTTTCCCCGCCGGTGACGATCATGTCGTTCTTTCTGTCCGCAATATAAATAAAGCCCCTTTCATCGTAATATCCCAGATCGCCGGTTTGCAGCCAGCCATCCTTGACGGCCTTCTGCGTATCTTCGGGCTTGCGCCAGTATGACGACATAATCCGCTCGCTCTGAACAATGATCTCGCCGATCCGGCCGGGCAAGAGGTCGTTGCCCGTATCGTCCACAATCCTTATTTGGACCCCGATGCAGGGTTGACCGCAGGATTCAAGTACCCGCATCCCCTCTTCCGATGCCAGGGCCGCACGGTGGGCGGCCATGGTGAGGACGGTGGTGTGGGGCCCGGACTCTGTCTGGCCGTACCCCTGGAAAAAAATAGGCCCGAAGACCGAAAGCCCTCTTTTCAGTACTTCCACGGGCATGGGGGATGCCGCATACCAGATCCGTTTCAGGGGGCCAAGGTCATATTTTTCAATGTCCGGGAGATTCAGGAGGGATATGAGCTGAGTGGGAACAATGTGAAGGTCGGTGATCTGCTCTGCGGAAATGGTCTTCAAGGTCTCCACCGGATCAAAGGAGGCCCGGGGCATGATGACATTGCACCCGCCCATGAGGAAAAAGGGCCATACATGGCTGTCTCCGCCGATGTGGAACATGGGGAGGACCACCAGGTGACGATCGCCGAATTGCAGCCCCAGATCGAGGGCCTTGACCTGGGTATTTTGCATCTTCTGTGAATGGGAATATACAGCGCCCCGGGGGATCCCGGTGGTGCCGCTGGTATAGAAAATAACCAGGGGGTCGTTCTTTCCCACTGCCGCATCGGGCTCCTCCACAGGATGGCGCTCCAGGAGATCCCTGTAAGCGATGGTTCCCCCCGTTGATCGGCCGAAACTAATGAAAAACTGGGTTTTTATGGATTGCCTTCGGATCGCTTCCACGCCCTCCTGGAATTCCGGGGCGAAAAACAGGGCAGCGGCCTGGGAATCGTCTATGAGATGCCGCAGTTCCTCGGGCTTCAGGCGGGGGCTGAAATGGGCAAGGATGAATCCTCCCTTCATGGCCGCACCGAAGACCTCCGGATATTCGAGCCGGTTCCATGACAGGATCCCGATGACCGTCCCTTTTTGAAAACCTAAGTTCCGAAGCCCGTGGACGAGGGCATTCACCTTCTGATTGAATTGCTGAAAGGTGATCTTCTCGGAATCCCAGATAAAGGCTTCGGTTTCGGGATAGAGAATGGCGTTTCGATAGATGAGATCAGCGAATGTCCCCAGCGGGTAACGGCCCAACTCCTTGAGTATCAGTTTCTTGTCCACGATCTTTTCCTTAAGGAGACGGCCATAGATCAGGCCGGTTCAAGGATTCGTTGTAAGGTGCTGCTGCGGTTGGATGGTGATGATTTGTTGGTCTAACATTTATACGGTAAAAAATATAGAATATTTTGTCAAGAAAAACTTGATGGATATTTTATGTTGCACCATTCTATCAAACAGGATACATGATAATCACTGCGTCCAAGCTCCCCTTTGTACAAGAGATGGGGAGAAGGGATGCGGATTATCCCGAATAACCACCCTTTTGACGAATAAACCCGGAACTCTCCATCTCAGATTCGGGTTGAAGTTGGGTCCCGGTTTCATTATCATAGAGGCAAAGGAGATATGGATGCGTAATTTTAAACCCGTTAAACAACCGAGGATCTCGGACGTCATTTTTCAGCAACTCAAGAATGCGATTCTGGCCAACGAGTTCAAGGCCGGGGACAGGCTCGCATCGGAGAAGGACCTGGCAGAGCAGTTTCAGGTAAGCCGCGTGGCCGTAAGAGAGGCCATTCGCGCCCTTGAAAATGCCGGGTTTGTGGCGATCCGCCAGGGACTGAACGGCGGCGCCTATGTAACCGATTTAACCTTTGAACATCTGGCCAATGCCTGCCTGGATCTCTTCCTGGCAAATAAGATATCCATCCATGAGCTGCATCATGTTCGCATTCTCATTGAACCGGAGGTGGCGCGACTGGCTGCCGTGCACACCAGTCCCGAATGGAACCAGCGCCTCCTGAAGGCGTATAAGGCAGAGCATCCCGCCGGCGCCTCTCTGAGCGAGGATATCGCCTCGGCAACCCGGGTACATTTCATTCTGGCCGAGATGTGCGGGAATCGGTTTCTGGAGGCCCTGGTAAACTCGCTGCTCAAAATGACCAAAAACATCATCGAGGAGATGGCCCCGAACCCCCCCAGCTCCATCCATCCGCCGGGCCTGCATGGCCCCATTATCGACGCTGTACTGGCCGGCGACCCCGATGCCGCCGCAGCGGCCATGAAAACCCATGCCAGGGTCTTCTATGACAATCTGGTAAGGATGGAGAAAGACTACCGCGAGCATGCGCCCGGAGGAATCGAGATGGCCCTGTAAAGAATCTCCCGGTTCCCTGATATCCACCTTTGGTGATGCATCGCATCACATGGGATAACGGGAAGCGCTTTCAGTGCGCCGTTCGCACCGACAGCGGCGCAGCGTCACCAAAACAATCATCAGACGACCTGCCTATCCATCATGGGGGATGACCGATGATGTTGAATGAAACCCATCCTGTTCGGCGGTTTTTTGGTTTTCTGTCCTTGAGCATCCTGTTTCTGAGTTGTCTCCCGTCGTGCCTGCATAAAGACCGCTATACCTATCAAAAGATCAAACAGGAGGTTGAGAAGCCCGGAGTTACCACAGGGCTTCCTCAACCGGTTCGAACCTGTCCCCTGCCGCCGCCCGAGGAGGTGTTGCGGGCCGCGGGGAAACTCACCCTGAAGGATACCATACGAATCGCCCTTCAAAACAATCCGGACTTGGACATGGCCCTGGCCCGGATTCAGCAGTCCGAGGCCATGCTGGATGAGGCCATGAGCGCCTTCTGGCCGGTGATTTCCGTGTATGGGGAATATGTTCAGGGAAACGCGCCCTCGGCCTATCTCTTTAAAGCCATTGATCAGCGCAAGCTTCCGGCCAACACGGATTTCAACTATCCGGGATGGTTTGAAAATTACGAGCTGGGCGTCAAGGGCCGGCTCAATCTCTTCAACGGGGGAAGGGATTATCTCGGCAAGCGGATGGCGGAAACGGGTCTCGAGATCAGCCGGCTGGACCGCGACAGCATGGAAAACGCCCTGGTCACCTCGGTGATCCATGCCTATTACAGCGCCCTGGCCGCACAAAAATATGTGGAGATCGCCCGGAGTTCGGTGGATACGGTCCAGCACGAACTGGACCTGGTTAAGGTCCGCTACCATGCCGGAGGGGCCTTGAAGTCGGATGTCCTCTCTCTGGAGGTGGCCCTGGCCCAGTCCAGGGAAGACCTGATCCGGGCCCAGAACAACAAATGCCTTTCCATCTCGTCTCTGGCAAACCTCATGGGACTGGACCCGGATGTCCCCATTGCACTGGCCGAGGACCAGGATGTCCCGGTAAAGGTGCCGGAGGCCTATGAGGATGCCCTCGTGGCGGCCCTTGCCCAGAGGCCGGAGCTTCAGAAGATCCGGTTGCAGGTGGTCCAATCCAGGATGGGCGTAGACATGGCCCGGTCCCGGTTTCTGCCCAGCCTGGACGCCCAAGCCAGGACCTATGTGGATGATCCCGGCTTCAGTTTTGATTGGGATCGAAGGAACTGGACCGCCGGGATCATTCTCAACTGGGATGTGTTCACCGGTTTTCAGCGAACCTCCCGGGTGGACAAGTCGCGGGCCGTGCTGGAAGAGATGCTGGCCGCGGACCGGAAGACGACCCTGGGAATCCAATTGGAGGTAAAGAGCGCGTTTCTCAGGCATGCGGAGGCCAAGGCCCGATGGGAGGTCACCGAGGCCAGCGTGGCCCAGGCAGAGGAGTCGCTTCGGCTGGTCCAGAAGCAGTATGAGGGGGGATCGGCGACCATCACCCGGTATCTGGAGGCGGAACTGGCGTGGAACCGGACCCTTCTTCGCGCCACGACCGCCTTTCACGACCGCCAGAAGACCGCGGCGGCCATCGGTCGTGCCATAGGATACTGGGCCGTGTATGGAGCAGGGAGCGAGGAGCAGGGGGGAGGGAGCAGGGGGGAGGGAGCAAAGAGTAAAGAGCAGGGAGTAGACAGAGACAACCAGCAAAGAGTAACGGGCAATGAAGAGTGAGCTGAAAAGCTCAAAGCTGAAAGCCGAAAACATTGGGTAAGGGGCAACCGGCAACAACGACCGCGAGTGAGGCGCCGGAGATCGGAAGTCAGAAAGGGCGCCATGAGGAGTGAGCTGAAAGCTCAAAGCTGAAAGCCGAAACCAGAGGGCAACGAGTAACCCGAACGAACGAGTAATGCGCAATGACTGAACAGAAATCCAGGCGAGGTCTTCGCATCGCTGCCATCCTTTGCGGCGTGGCGGCATTGGCGGTTTTGATGCTCCATATGGCCGGGGTCTTCACCCCGGACCGGATCGGCCCGGGGAGGGTGCCGGATGCCACCCTGCCGGCGCCTCCGGACAAGGTGGGCCGGGCAGTGGTGGAGACCGCCACCGAGTTTTACGAGGCCGTGGGGACGGTGCGGCCGATGCAGGAGACCCAGGTGGAGTCCCAGGTCCAGGGACGGATCGTCGAGGTCCTGGTCCGGCCCGGGGACAGGGTGAAAACAGGGGACCGGCTGGTGGTTTTAGACAGCAGGGAGCTTCGCTCCCGGCTGGACAGGGCAAAACAGGGCCTTCTGTCGGCCCGTGCCCGGCGGTCCCAGGCCATGCAGGCCATCCATGCGGCCAGGGCGGTCTATGCACAGGCGGAATCCGCCTATCAGCGGATTCAGACCTATTTCAAGTCCGAGGCGGCCACCCAACAGCAGCTGGAGGAGGCCGAGTCCGCCTTTCTCCAGGCCAGGGCAGGACTGGAGCAGGCAGAGGACGGGCTTAAGGAAGCGGATGCCGGGGTGAGGCAGGCGGAAAAGGTGGTGGAGGAGAGCACCATCGCACTGGGATACAAGGAAATCCAGGCGACCGCCGACGGGGAGGTGGGGCAGCGTCTGGTGGAACCGGGGGACATGGCCTTCCCCGGGAAGCCTCTAATGGTCCTTCAGACCCGCGGGGCCCTTCGGCTGGAGGCCCTGGTGCCCGAGGGGTCTATCCGGCACATGAATATCAACGAATCATTTGAGGTGGTCATCGATGCCCTGGATCAGACCCTTTCGGGCCGGCTGGCCGAGGTGGTCCCGGCTGCAGACCCAAGGACCCGGTCTTTCCTGGTGAAGGTGGATCTCCCCCGGGCTGAAGGGCTTTATCCGGGCATGTTCGGACGTCTCCTGGTGCCGGTGGGCGAGGTCAGGGTGGTATGGATTCCCGAGGCTGCCCTTAGGAGGGTGGGACAATTGGAGATGGTGACGGCCAAGAGCGGGGACCAATGGCGGGATATCTATGTGACGGCCGGGAGGTCGTTTAAGGACAGGGTCGAGATCCTGTCCGGGCTGAACGGGGACGAGACGGTGGTCATAAGAGGAGAGACGGGATGAACCTCCGGGACGAGCGCCCTGAGGGCCTGATCGCCCGCATTGTCGAGCTGTTCATTACCTCCAAGCTCTCCATCATCTTCATCATCCTGGCCATGGCCATGGGGGTTGCGGCCGTATGGGTGACGCCTCGGGAAGAAGAGCCCCAGATCGTGGTCCCCCTGGCGGATGTATTTGTTGAGGCGCCGGGGGCCTCGGCAGAGGAAATGGAAAAGCTGGTGGCCACCCCCCTGGAGCGGCTCCTCTGGCAGATCGACGGCGTGGAATATGTCTACTCCATATCGCGGCGGGGCATGGCCGTGGTGACGGTCCGGTTCTATGTGGGCGAACACCGGGAACGCTCTCTCATCAAGCTGTACAACAAGATCGCCATGAACGCGGATCAGGCACCGCCCCTGGTTCGCGGATGGGTCGTCAAGCCGGTAGAGATCGATGATGTGCCCATCGTCAACCTGACGCTCCACTCGGCCATGTACAACGACCATGAACTGCGGCGCATCGGCGAAGAGGTGCTGAGCCGTCTGGCCGAGGTCCCGGACATCTCCCGGACGTTTATCGTGGGGGGACGGTCCCGGGAGGTCCGGGTGGAACTGAGACCGGACCGGATGTCGGGACTGGGGGTCACCCTGCTGGAGGTGTGGCAGGCCCTGGAGGGGACCGATGCCGCGGTCACGGCCGGCCGGTTCAGCCGGACCAATCAGACCCTTACGGTGACCAGCGACTCATTCGTGGCATCGGCCCGGGAGGTGGCCGAGCTGGTGGTGGCCATTCATGAGGGACGACCCGTCTATCTGCGGGATATCGCCCGGATCCGGGATGCGCCTGAGGAGCCGGATGCCTATACGCGGATCGGCTTCTCCAATGCCGTTTCAAGCGGTACCCAGGCCCGCCCTCTGGAAGCCACGGCCCTGACCCTGCCGGCCGTGACCCTGGCCTTCGCCAAGAAGCGGGGGACCAATGCGGTGGATGTGGCCGCGGACATCCTGGATCGGCTGGAGACCCTGAAACACACCGTGATCCCCGGCGGTGTGGAGGTGGCCGTTACCCGGAACTACGGCCAGACCGCCCAGGACAAGGTCAACAACCTTCTGGCCTCTCTCATCTTCGCCATCCTCACGGTGGTGGGTCTCCTTGCCCTGACGCTGGGGTGGCGGGAGGCCCTGGTGGTGGCCCTGGCCGTGCCCCTGAGCTTTTCCCTCGCCCTCTTTGTCAACTATGTGTTCGGCTTCACCATCAACCGGGTGACCCTGTTCGCCCTGATCCTCTCCCTGGGTCTGGTGGTGGACGATCCCATCACCAACGTGGACAATATCCAGCGCCATATCCGGATGGGCCGCCGCAACCCCCTGGCCGCAACCCTCTTTGCGGTGCAGGAGGTCCTTCCCCCCGTCATCATGTCGACCCTCTGCATCATCGTCTCCTTTGTCCCCCTCTTCTTCATCACCGGGATGATGGGCCCCTATATGGCGCCGATGGCGGCCAACGTGCCCCTGACCGTCTCCTTTTCCACCCTGTGCGCCCTCACCGTGGTTCCCTGGGTCAGCTACCTCCTGCTGCGCCGGCTGGGACCCAAAGATCAGACAGGGGAGGAGATACCCCCCCGGGACGTGACGCCCCCATGGATTCAAAAGGGGTATGAAAGGGTGGTGGGGCCGTTTCTGGATTCTCCCTTCAGAAGATTGCTTCTCTACGGCCTTATCTGCGTGCTCCTGCTGGGGTCCATCGGTCTGGCCCTGTTCCGCTATGTCCCGATGAAAATGCTCCCCTTTGACAACAAGAACGAGTTTCAGATCGTGATTGACATGCCCGAGGGAACCCCCCTGGAGCAGACCTACCGGGTGGTCCAGGACTTTGAAGCGTATCTCAGACAGGTTCCCGAGGTCACCAACTTCATCTCCTACACGGGCACGGCCTCTCCCATGGACTTCAACGGGATGGTGAGGCACTACTATCTTCGTGAGGCCGGGAACCTGGCGGACATCCGGGTGAATCTGGCGGAAAAAGAGCGCCGGAAACAGCAGAGCCACGCCATGGTGCTCCGGCTGCGAAAGGACCTGGAGGACCTGGCCCAGCGTCACGGGGCCGTTATTCAACTGGTGGAGATGCCGCCCGGGCCCCCGGTGATCGCAACGGTGGTGGCGGAAATCTACGGCTCACCCGATCAGTCGTATGACGACCTCATTGCCGGGGCCGGACACGTGGAAGGGATCATGGCCCAGGAGCCCTTTGTGGTGAGTATCGACGACACCACCGAGACCCCGCGGGACCGTCTCGACTTCGTGCTGGACAAGGAAAAGGCCTCGCTCCACGGCATCAGTGCCGCCACCATTACGCGGACCCTTCAAGTGGCCCTGAGCGGCGGGCATCCCGCCACGGTCCATCGTGCGGGCGAACGGCAGCACCTTCCGGTCAGGCTGATCCTCCCCAGAGACAAACGATCGAGCATCCTCTCCCTGACACAGATACCGGTAAAGGCCCCTGACGGCAAAATGATCCCTTTAGGCGAGTTGGGGGCGTTTGTGAGCGTCTCCGAGGATCAGCCGATTTACCACAAGAACCTGGAACGGGTCGTCTACACATTTGCGGAGATGGCCGGCCGGGCCCCGGGGGAGGCTGTTCTGGATATGCAGAAACGGCTCCGGAAGGATCCCCTTCCGGAAAAACTCCGGGCCGAATGGGCAGGGGAGGGGGAGTGGCAGATCACCCTGCGGGTCTTTCGAGACATGGGCATCTCCTACATGGCCGCCCTCATGGCCATCTACACCCTGCTGGTGATCCAGATGAACTCCTTTTTCATGCCGCTCCTCATCATGGTGGCGGTTCCCCTGACCCTCATCGGCATCATGCCGGGGTTCTGGCTCCTGAATCTCCTCTTTGCCCATCCGGTGGGGGGCTTCGACAACCCGGTGTTCTTCACGGCCACCAGCATGATCGGGATGATCGCCCTGGGGGGGATCGTCATCCGGAACTCGCTGGTGCTGATCGAGTTCGTCCAGGGGGCCATGAAGGAAGGGACGTCCCTGAAAGAGGCCATCTTGCAGAGCGGCGCCATCCGGCTCCGCCCCATCGCCCTGACCGCCGTGACCACGGCCCTGGGGGCCTGGCCCATCACCCTGGACCCCATCTTTTCCGGTCTGGCCTGGGCCCTGATTTTCGGTCTGCTGGCATCCACCGTCTTCACGCTGGTGGTGGTGCCGGTGACCTTTTATGCCCTGCAATCCAGACGGGAGAGGCATGGGTGAACGGCCGGCCGGCTGAAAGGCGAGGTCGGTTTATGAAGGGTGGAAGCTGAAAGCTGAAAGCTGAAAGGCGGGCCCTGATTACTAAGCTGATAACGGTTTTTTTAAGGAGGAATTTTAATGACTACCTGCCGCACGCTCACAAGAGAGATGTTGCCCCACCCTGTTTCCATACGGGTGGAAGACCCCATCGCCGATCTGACCGCAGCCAGACGGATTGCAGATCAAAAGGCCGCGGAAATGGCAACCGAGCCGATGCTGCTGGCCTGGTACGAGGCAAAGAGCGGCCGGTTCTCGCCCGGCGTGGAATGCTGCAGCGAGACCAAACCCGGCTGGCTGGTCTATGCCGAATCCAGGGGCGGGGAGATCGCCATAGACATCAATGATCTGGAATATGTCTTTATTTACCGGGAATTCTGATCATCGGATATTGCTGTGACAAGCCCTTGCCGTTGGGGAGGATGTTCAGTTTCGAGATGCCCGAAAAGGGAGGCTGATGAGGGTTAAGAATGTTCTATAATTCCCATTAATGTTAATAACCTTATGTCATTGGAGGGTATCCATGGGAAATTCAAACGACACGCATCTTAAGTCGATCGGCTACATTCTGTGGATCTTCGGTTTTACGGGCTCCCACCGGTTTTATTACGGCAAACCCGTTTCAGGGACGATCTGGTTCTTTACTCTGGGGCTCCTCTTTGTCGGCTGGATTATCGATTTCTTCCTTATTCCGTCGATGGACCGTAAGGCCGATTTAAGATACCGCACGGGTCCTCTCAACTACACGGTCGCATGGGTTTTGCTGACATTTCTGGGCCTCTTCGGCATACACCGGTTTTATATGGGAAAATGGTTTACGGGAATCGTATACCTGCTGTCGGGCGGCATCTTCGGTCTCGGGTACCTGTATGATCTCTGGACCCTGAATGATCAGGTCTCGCTAATCAACAGCCAATCCTGAAAAGCGGCCATAGCCGCAATCAGAGATATCTCAACGCCCATTACACAGGTGGGGAGGAGACAGTACAGAAAACCTGGCAATCAGTACCTAACCATCAGGATGAAGGAGGATGAAAATGGCGGAATTCAGACCGGTACACCCCGCAGAGATGATCATGGGGAGGCTCGGTTTTGGGTGTGATCTCCTGGAAGAACTCACAAGCGTGGCCACGGAGAGGGGCATCCTGCTGGGACGAATCGAAGCGTTCGGCGCGGTCCGGAAAGCGCGCATCGGCTTCTATAATCAAACGATCCGGGCTTACCAGTTCGAGTCTTTGGACCGGCCGTTGGAGATCACAAAACTGATCGGGAACATATCTCTTAAAGACGAAAAGCCGTTTGTCCATGCACACATCACCCTCTCCGATGAATCGGGGAAGGCCTATGGCGGACATCTTGCGCCCGGTACAGTGGTATTTGCGTGTGAGTTCATTCTCCAGGCCTTTGACGGGCCTTCCTTCAATCGACGTTTCGAGGAAGAGACCGGCCTGGCGTTGTGGTCAATACCCTAAAGCGGATATCCGCAACCAATCCCGCCACTGCGGGACTCACACGGAGACACGAAGTACACAAAGGGTTTTGTGACAGCAAGGCGGCGATAAGGTACGGGTGACGGAACCCGATCAAAAACCACAACCGATCTATACTTGTCAGGAATACCCCTGCGGGGTTGAATTGCCGATAACCAATAACAAGGGGGGACATGATGTTCAACTTCGAGATGTCCGAGGAGCGGCGGCTGATCAGGGATATGGCGGCACGGTTCGCCCAAAAGGAAATCCTGCCGGTTCGGGATCGGTTTGAAGCGGATTACGCCGAGGGAAAGGTGGTGGATGGCGTTCTCATGGAGGCGGCCAGGATCGGCCTCCTGGGGTTTCCCATTGAAGAGAAGTACGGGGGCTCAAACGCCAATAATCTGGATACCATGGTGGTCCTGGAGGAGCTGGCCGCGGTGGATGGGGGCATGGCCACGGTCATCGGAGACACCTGGTTTGCCATGACCCCCATTATTATGGCGGCAAACGATGAGCAAAGGGAACGCTTTTTGCGGCCCCTGGCATCGCGAACCGAGGTGAATCTGGGCGCCATCTGCATGACCGAGCCGCCCTCCGGCGCGGATATCGAAGATCCCCGCATGGGGCTGCGAACGTGCCGGACCCTTGTCAAAGCGGATGGGGAGGATTTCATCATCAACGGCACCAAGATCTGGCCCAGCAACGCCGGGATTGCCTACTGTTATGTGATTGTGGGGACCGTGGATCCCAATATGGGAGAGGCGGGGTCCTGTCTGGTGGTGGTGGAAAAGGATCGCCCCGGTCTTTCCTTCGGAAAACCGGAGCCCAAAATGGGGATGCATGCGGATCGGAATTCCGAGGTGATCCTCGAAGATGTCAGGGTCCCCAAGGCGAACCTCCTGGGAAAGGTGGGGATTGGTAGCAAGATCCTTGAGAGAACGCTGATCTACAACCGCCTGGGCGGGGGCATGATTTCCGTGGGCATGGCGCGGGGCGCCTTTGAGTATGCCCTGGGGTATTGTAAGCAACGGGTGGTGGGAGGCAAGCCGCTTATTAAACACAGTCTGATCGCCGCCATGTTTTCGGATATGGCCACCAGGATCGACGCCTCGCGCCTTTTGGTGTACCGGTCCGCATGGTCCAATATCCATCGCCATCCGGATCGGGCACGCTTTTCGGATATGGCCAAGGTGTTTTCCACCAATACGGCCATGGAGGTCACCACCCAGTGCGTTCAGGTCATGGGATCTTACGGGTATTCAAAGGAATACCCGGTGGAAAAATATATGCGGGACGCCAAGATTGTTCAGATTTTTCTGGGCCCCAATGAGTTGTTGTCCCAGCTCATCGGGGACAGTCTGTGAGGGGTAGGCTATGCTGAGCGGATACATGGGGAGAATCCTCTATGTGGATCTGACGTCAGGAGAATGGGAGGTGCGCCCCCTGGAACCCGAGCCGGCCAGGGCCTTTGTGGGGGGTCTCGGGCTGAACGCCTGGCTCATGAACCGGCTGCATACGCCCGGGACCCCGGCACTCTCTCCGGATACCCCCCTCATCCTGGGGGCAGGTCCCCTGGTGGGCACCGGCGCACCGGGTGCAGCCAAGCTGGTGGCAACCACCCGCTTTCCCTTGAATGGAACAATTTCCGAATCCGTCGGGTCCATGGGGTTCGCCCTGAATCTCAAAAAGGCCGGGTTTGATCACGTGGTCATCACCGGGCGATCCCGCAAACCGGTCTTTCTTCGAATCCGGGACGGGGGCGCGGCGCTTGTGGATGCCGGGGATTTGTGGGGAGCGGATATTTTTGACACCACCGATGTCCTGAAGCGGTCGGATAGGGAGCCCGGGGCAAGTGTGATCGCCATCGGTCCGGCCGGCGAGAACGGCGTGGTCTTTTCCATGGCCTTGGTGGACAAGGCCTCTACCCTGGGCCGAGGGGGCCTGGGGGCGGTCATGGGGTCAAAAAATCTCAAGGCCGTCACGGCCCTGGGAAACAGGCGCTCTGAAATTCATGATGTCCGGGGTCTCAAGGCGTTGCTTTCCGGGTTCCGGGACCGCCTCAAGAGATTTAAAAATCATCGCCGGGTCCTGGAACTGGGGATCATGGAGAACTGGGACAACTATACCCGGCAACTCGGGGCCTGGAAGAATTTCAGCCGGGTATTTCCCCGTGATAAGGCCGATCTCCTTTACGGACCGGATGTGTATCGCAGTTTTAAGGTCAAACGGATGGGATGTCCCTCCTGCTTTACCCCGGACAAAGATTCCATCGAGGTCATTCAAGGCCCCCACAGCGGTTTTAAAACCACGACCACCTCCTACCTGAACAGCGCCCTGTTCGGCCAACTGTTTGACCTGAACCGCACGGAAGATAAGACCGTGAGCCTCCGACTGGCGGACAAGCTGGACCGGATGGGGCTGGACATGTTTACCTTCGGGAGCATGATGGATTTTCTGATCACCCGGCATGAAGATAACGCCCTGGACGAAAGCCTTTTTGATCTCCCCTTGAATCGGCATGCAGATACTATTGAAGCCTGGGCAGGGGCAATATCCAAACGGGAAGGATCGGCGGGCCTGCCAGGGGAAGGCTGGCAGGCCCTCCTCATGTCCCTGGGCCCGGATCATGGACCATACGCCCCCATCATCAAGGATTGCGACGTGATCTGGGATCCCCGACTGGTGGGGCTCGGCACCATGGAGTTTGAGCAGATCGTCTCCCTGAAAGGTCCCCGTTCAGCCAGCGCGGGATCCCCGACCTATGTGCCGGGGATGACCGAAGAAGCCCTCCCCCTGTTCGGTCGCCATCTGGATCGCATGGGGGCGAGCGCGGCGGCCGTTTCGCGGATCCTGGACGACCCTCTGGGGTTTAATGTGGGAAGAATGACCCGGTGTGCAGAGGACTGGTACGCCATCTTAAGCAGCCTGGGCATTTGCAACCGACACTTCAACAACCGGTTTTACAGCCTTTCTTCCTGTTGCGAATTCTATTCCGCGGTCACCGGTTTTCAGGTCGATGCAGAGGAACTGAGGGGTGCGGCGGCCAGAATCTGGGACACCCTGAAGGGACTGAACCAGGCCGAAGGCTTCGGGCCTGAGGCGGATCGCGCCCCGGACATTTGGTTCGGGACCATGAAGGGCGAAAGGGGTGAACCGCTGGTGCTGCGGGATTATTTCGGTCGTTCAACGCTCGGCCGGGAGGATGTGGAGCAGTTTGTCCGGGACTATTATGATGAAAGAGGCTGGAAAGGGGGATGGGTGGAGGGGTCTGACGGAGAAAAGGAGAGGCAATGACCCCGGATATAATAACCGATGGCAGCACCAGGAGTGCCGCTTACACGGGATGGTACGCCCGCTATATCTTTCCGTATATCGAAATAGCGGCAACCAGCGGCTTAGCCAAAATCCGCAGGCGCCTGCTGAGCCATGCCCGCGGCCGAGTCGTGGAAATCGGTGCCGGGGCCGCCCAAAATATGGCTTTCCTGCCGGAAACGGTCCATCCCTATTTTCCCACGGACCCGTCCCCCGTGATGGTCAGCAAGGCGAAACAGAGACTTCTGCGGCGCAGATCATATAAATCGGATGCGCAAGTGATCAGGGCCGCGGCCGAACGCATGCCGATCAAAGATGAAACCGCTGATACGGTGATCAGTTTCCTGGTGCTTTGCTCGGTTCAGGATCCGTCTGCCGCCCTTTCCGAAATTCACCGGTTATTGAGGCCGGAGGGCCGCTTTCTGTTTTTCGAGCATGTTCTGGCCGCCCGGACCTCCACTATCCGGTGGCAGAACCGGATCACCCCTTTATGGAAACGCATCGGCGGCGGGTGTCATCTGAACAGAAAAACATCGGATTACATTGAGCAGGGCGGTTTCCGCTTCATACAACTCCAGCGTTACCGCTCACAGAAAATGGGCCCCGCCATTACATCCAATGTCATCGAAGGCATCGCCGCAAAAAACGACCCTTAAAAATCCCGTCTGTTCGGCATGATCTATGGGAACGCCACCCACTGTTTCTCGTTTCCGGATCATCCAATTGATCGAATCGTCTGCAGGGGGGTGTTTCGGAACAGTTATTTGGCTCCTCATACGAATTTGTGGGTAGAAAGATTATTTAAAAACTTGAAAGCATGAATCAAATCCAATAGTTCCTGTTGGTGAAGATCCGATAGGAAAGGAGGATAAGATTCATGCTCGTTGAAAGTATAGTGCGAA
>JAIPDI010000075.1 GCA_021737785.1 Deltaproteobacteria bacterium | reverse complement strand
TCTTTTTGGTGGCCCGCACGAGTACCTCTACCACTTCCGCATCCATTTCTGGTGGAATGTTGATAATGATCTTTCTGTTCAACGGTTTGGCAGTGAACCGCAGCTGTTCCATGGTGGGGACCTCCTCCTTCTTGGTTCAATTTCCCAAAATTATGCAGAATCACGGCGGAATTGTCAAGGGTTGATGCGGCTTATCCGGTAGTGAATAACAGGCATTTTCCTGACATAGGGGCGTGTCAAATAATTATGAGACTGAGTGTGGGGGATAACGTTGTTTCGATGTTGCGTTTTTAAGCTATTTGAACCGCGCGAGGGACGCGAAGGGCGATTTTGGTTGGTTTGTTCCGATTCTGCAAGAAAGAGCAGAATCAGAACAGACCAAGCCCTTCGGGCGATCACTCTTTCCTTATCTAATGAGGCTTCGGGACGCTGGTAAAAAAGTAAGTTTCATCGGTCCGGCGAGGAATAATGGGGACGTCTATGATTTTATGCGTTTCGATTATTCTTTCTTTATTTAAGCCCCTGGATCACATCTTGATTTGTGAATTGTCAAAATAATTTAGGACAAAATAATTATCAGGAAACTGAAAGGGGAAGCAGCGGGGGAAGGTAGAAAGTTTCGACCTTAGAAGATCCTGCTCGTTCACATCCAGCTCAAAATAAAAGTCCTCTGGGAATTTGTCCGCATTATTCCTGACTGCCTCGTTAACACGCTTTGTCTCAACCCCATAAAGTTCGGCGATGTCACGGTCCAGCATTACTTTTTGGTTGCGAATTGAATAAATTTTCGTCTGAACCAGTTCGACTATCTGATCTTCTGCCACGTTATTACCTCATTAGCAGGGGAAAGAAAGAAGCTGGTCTCAACAGTATCCGGCAGGAGGTCATGCCGGCTCCTCACGAACCGCGAAGGCACAATCCGATCGTGAACAGGCGAGGCAGGTCCGGTCTATTTGCAGAGGCCTTCCAGTTCTTTTCCTATACAGAATTCCATGGTAGCCCTGTCATGGGGGTCTACAATGTCGGGATTGGCAAAATTCAAGATGTGTTTGAACTCGTGCCCCAGCACCATCTGGTTCACGATGATCGTCCCTCCGATTTTCTTTCCAAGGATGCCGATCTGATTCTTGGTATTGGCATATGCGGCAATCCCCTTTTCTTTATCCCTGGCCTTTTCCCAGTCAAAATCTTTCCGGTCGGAAACCATGTGGAGGGTCAATTCCTTTATCTCGACCACAGTATGCAGATCAGGGGTCTCCGGCAGGGCCTGGAACCATTTCTCATGGTATTCGGCACCGATCTTCCGGTATTCCGTTGATATGGGATCCCCGGCACAGGCACAGACCAAGAGACAAACGCCCAGAAAAAGGGGGTATCCAACTGCTTTATAAATTATGGGAGTTGTTTGCATCGCTCCGGTGGATGAGTGGCCACGCATGCCTCCAAGTCCTCTATATTGCAGGGACAGGCCACTTCAGAATCGATCGAATGCATCAGGTGCTTCAGCTCGTTTCCCAGAACCACCTGGTTGAGGATAATCTTTCCTTTGAGTTTCTTGCCGACCACCCAAATCTCATGACTTGGTTCCATAGGCTGGCCCGGGGAGTCGTTATCATAAGTGATTCTCCTGGGCTGATATTGATCCTCCCGGCCCACGATGTTAATCCGGAGGTTTTTTATCGCCATGGTCTTATTCAAGGGCGAGCTTTCAGGGAGGGCGGTATAGCCAAGGTTGTGATAATCAAACCCTGTCTGCAGGTAGTCCGCTCTGATCTCGACGGGGCTGCAGCCTGAGACAAGCATCAGAAGACCGAAACAGAGGAAAGCGGATATGGCAAGGCCGGAGGCTGAAACAGGGATTTTCATTACAGAAGACATAAATTGATTGAACATAATTTAAATTAACATAAACGATTTTCATATTTCACTGTTTCTTGATTTTCTGGGTTTCCGTTCAGACACTAAATATATTTTTACAGTCCGATACGATATTAGTCCTGATAACCGTCTAGCTTCTTGACACCCATCTCGCCGAGCAGGCCTGCCTCTTTGGTAGTCGCTATCGCTTTCAGCAGGGCTTTTCCGGTACATGGCTCCTTCTGGATTCTATCGACATCTTTAATGGAGCTCGGCTGCCTCACTGAAATTCACGGCCCAGGGCATTTGATCTGTTGGTCCATCTCCTCTGTTGCCTTTTTCAGGCACCCGGGACAATAGGTGGGTGTAACGGCCACCCTTGCTTTGTGGAGCATATAGTCCTCTATGGCCATCCACGCCCCTGTACCGGGTTCCCGGCCGCTGTCGTCTCTTATTTTCTTGCACACGCAGCAAACGGGCAATATGTTTTCATAAACCTTGATCTTCCGTTTGAGTTCCAGTTTCTCCAAACAGCGAGACACCCTGAAAAATATCTCTTCAGGTTCGCAAGGCTTCAGCAGGTAATCATCGGCATCAAAGCGCAGGGCATCAATCGCGGAGGTCATATTGCCGAATCCCGTAAGGATGATGACCGCTGTGTCGGGGTCGATCTCTTTTGCCCTCCTCAGGACAGCGATGCCGTTGACGGGCGTCATGATCAAATCTGTGATCACCAGATCAAAGGAGGACCTGTTCAGGCATTCGATGGCCTTTTCGCCGCTGCCGGCCGTGGTCACGCGATACCCTTTTTCCTCAAGATCACTTCCTGTCAAGGTGGTAATGATCGGCTCGTCGTCTACCAGCAGTATGGCATGTTTTCGCATCGGCCTTTTCTCCTTATTGGTTTCAAGGGGTTTCGATACAGGGGGTGTAATTCCATAGCGACATTGATGAAGAGGCGAGCCGGGGGTCTTTTGAAACGGTGCATCTCGAGCCCGGTTGCTGATGCATCACAGCTTGTCAAGGTCTATGCCGATGTCAATGCCGAGCCGGTGAAAGTCTTTGGCACATGAAGGGCAATAGGTCGGTTCGATGGACATCTCCGCTTTATCATGGAGAAACGTTTCCATGGGAACCCACTGTTCGGGATCAGATCCTTTAGCGCTGTCTTCCCTTATCTTCTTGCACATGGGGCAGACGGACAGCATACGTTCATAAATCCCGATTCTGCGCTTCAGTTGCAATCTTTCAATGCATCGCGAAATTTTAAAATCCAACTCCTGAGGCTCGCAGGGCTTCAGCAGATAATCATCGGCATCAAAGCGCAGGGCATCAATCGCGGAGGGCATATCGCCGAAACCCGTAAGGATGATGACCGCTGTGTCGGGGTCGATCTCTTTTGCCTTCCTCAGGACAGCGATGCCGTTGACGGGCATCATGATCAGGTCGGTGATGACCAGGTCAAAGACGGACCTGTTCAGCCAGTCGATGGCCTTCTCGCCGCTGTCGGCCGTGGTCACGCCATACCCCTTTTCCTCAAGGTCGCTGCCGACAGCCGCGACGATGAGGGGATCATCGTCCACCAATAAAATTGTGTGTGTTGAATGTGCGTCCAGTATAGGCTTACGCCGTCTGTTCTATCGGCAATGCAATTGTAAAAGCGGCGCCTCCTTCCGGGGAGTTTTCAGCTTCAATGACGCCATGGTGATCTAGAATAATGCCATGACAAATGGAAAGCCCGATGCCCATCCCTTTTTTCTTTCTGGTATAGAAGGGTTCAAATATGTGCTTTAGGTGCTCTTCCGGAATGCCGGGGCCCGTATCGATTACGTTTATGACAATATTGTCTTTATCAATATGAGAGCTGATGGCTATTTTTCTATCCGTGCCCTTATCAACGGTTCCTCCCTGCTTCGGATGCTGCGCCAACCGGGAAGCTTCATCCATCGCTTCCACCGAATTACTGATGAGATTCATCAATACGTGACCCAACTGCTGAGGGGAAGCGCTTATGTTTGGGATTGTCGGCGACAGGTCTAGGATCATTTGGACCTGGTTTTTCTTTAAATAACTTTTTAGCAATCCGATGGTATCTTCAATGGTACGGTTAATATTCGTCGGCTGCTTGGCTTCCTTTCCCGGGCGGCTGAGGTCCAGGAGTCTCGTTACCGTGTTCCGGATGCTCATAAAGGCCCTCTTTAACAGACTCAGCTTCTCCAGCAGCCTTTCGTCCTGTTGATAGGCCCTTTCAAGCGAGCCGATAAGGGATATGATCCCCTGTAACGGCGAATTGATTTCGTGCGCGACCGTGGCCGCCAGTTGACCGGTGGCTGAAAGACGTTCAGAGCGCAGTACCTGTTCCTCCAGCCGTTTTGTAAGGGTTATGTCCCTGTAAATAATCATGGTTGAAGCGGGACCCGCTTTATGGAATACAGGGGAATAGGTGACATGGTAAGAACGATTGTCCCTTGGACTGACCATTTCCACTTCAGAAGTCTCACCCTGCTGCACACTGTCATGGACACACCAGGGACACGGTTCGTCTCGCTCAAATAATGCTTGATAACAGCATTCACCTGTGACATCGCGGCCCATCATCCTTATCATAGCGGAATTCATATAGACAATGCGAAAGTCAGGGGAACAAATATAGACGGAATCGTGCATCGTTTCCATCATGGAACGATATTTTTCCTCGCTTTCCCGCAGGATCTCCTCTGCCCGCTTGCGTTCCGTGATGTCCCGCATGATAGAGAGGGTGGCAGGTCTTTCCCTGTATCGAATGAGGCTGGATGCCATGTCCACCCATCGCTCTTCTCCATCCGATCTCCGAATCCGAACGGTAATGGGAGGGGGCGGACGGTCCCCCTTCAAGAGGGTCCTGAAGTGCTCAAAAACCGTCTTTCGATCTTCTGAGGTTACGATGTCGAGGAGATCCCTGGCTGCTGCACGGGATAAAGAGAGACTTGTCAGATAATAACAGGATGGATTTCTGAAGACGACCCGGCCATCCTGGATCACCAGGATGCAATCATTCGCGTATTCCGTGATGACGCGATATTTTTCTTCGGCCGCGGTTTCCAGGTAGCTGTTGAATGCAACCCAGACCCCGGCCAGGGCAAAGGCAAAAAAGCCGTATTCCATGAGATATTGGATGGTCGGGAGTCCCTGTACGGCCAGCCCGTCATGCATGCCCAGGCACACCCATACTGCGCCGCCTATCAGATAGGCCCTGCGATGCCTCGGATTGGTATCCTTGTGTCGTATCCATATGATCATCACGGTCACCCCGGCCGCGGCCGCATACAGCATGAAGAGGGGGCCGAGGGGGCCGAGGGCAGGTTCGACGTAGGGGGCCGTCAACCCGATGAACCTGCGCGAAACGAAGCTGTCAGCCACAATCCAATGGGTGGACCAGAGGAGGATCAGGACGAGCGCATGGAAGGCGCCGGCAACCGGGTGGTACCACCTGGTTTCAATCCCCAGATACGAAAACGTGAACCCATAAAGAGCATGAATCCAACAGATAACGGCTGTCCATTCCAGAAGGCCGGCAAGCCGGTTGAGAGGGCCTGGAGGCGTATTGTACTCGATGAAGATGCCGACCGAATAGAGAAGGGCTGAAAATGAGATGGCGGCACCCCATGCATACCATGTGAATTGAGATTTCTTGAAGAAAAAAAGGAGCTGCAAGATCGCCATGAGGAAGGCGAGTACACCTACCGATAACGATCCGGCCGACTGGAAAATGATGAGGTCGGGAAACATGCGAAGCTCAAAGCTCAAAGATGGAAGCTGAAAGAGAAAATCGAAAAATCGCACGAGGACACAAAAAGGGGCTCAAACCGCAGGGAGATAGATGCGGACGCGGGTGCCTTTCCCCGGTTCCGAGTCGACGTCGATCCAGCCGTCATGATTCTTGACGATGCCGTACACAGCGGCCATGCCCATGCCCCGTCCAAGGAAATGCATGGTAAAGAAGGGGTCAAATATCTTCTTCTGCGTCTCTTCGTCCATCCCCTTGCCTGTATCCTCCACTGAAAGGCAGACGTGGGGACCCGGTTTGAGGCCGGGATGGGTTTGGATGAATTCCCGGTCCAGGTCCATATTCCGAAGCGATATCCGAATGCGGCCGGAGCCCTCGATGGCCTCATGGGCATTGGCGATCAGGGCGGAGAGCACCATCTGCAACTGGTTGTCATCCGCCGTTATGGGAAGGACCTCCGGCGGAAGGTCGGCCATCAGCCGGACCTCCGGATCCATGCCCTGCCGGAGGAGGGGAAGGGTCTCCCGTATGAACGCGCTCAGGTCAAGCGGCTTTACATAATATTTCCCGCCCCTTGCATAGGCCAGTAACTGACTGGTGAGACGCGCCATTTTATGAACCGACTTGTCGATACTCGAAATATTCCTGGAGATGTCCTCCTTCTCAAGGGATTTTACCTCAATGAGATTACTGTTCCATGTGATGGCGGTCAGCGCATTGTTGAACTGGTGGGCGATCCCGCCGGCCAGGACGGATATGGCCTTCATTTTCTGGGCCTGACGGTTCTGTATTTCCAGCCTCTTTTTCTCCGTAATATCCGTGGCGATATGAATGCATCTCTCGATGCGGCCCTGCTGATCCACCATCGGGGTGCATGAAACCAGAAAGGTACGGCCCGGGATCTCCAATTCCATTTCAGCGGTTTCCAATTGCCCTGACATCTTCATCTTTTCCAAAGGACACCCCTCCGGAGGGGTGCCGGCATCATGGAAAATCCGGTAGCATTTTTGTCCCACCAGAGAGTTCCCGGGGTTCCCTACGGTGTCGAATGCCGATCTGTTCGCATTAAGAATGGTATGCTCCATGTCCAGGATGAGGGTGGCCTGCCCGATCGCCTGAAAGATTTCTTCCCATTCGCGCGACGCCTTTCT
The DNA here is from genome assembly GCA_021737785.1 of Deltaproteobacteria bacterium. Classification (NCBI taxonomy): domain Bacteria; kingdom Pseudomonadati; phylum Myxococcota; class Myxococcia; species Deltaproteobacteria bacterium. Next base: position 9,717 of record JAIPDI010000075.1, on the reverse strand, counting down.
GAGCTGAAGATTGATGCGGGAGAGTTCATCATGGGCCTGCTTCAATTTCACTTCCATTTCCCTTTTGTGGAGGGCGATTTCCACAAAGGCCCAGACCTCCTTTTCATCAAAAGGCTTCATGACGTAGCCATAGGCGTCGATATTCTTGGCGCTTTCGATATATCTCGGCTCGCCGTACCCGGATACGAATATGATGGGGATATCCAGTTCCCCCTTGATCTTCTCGGCAGCCGCTATCCCGTCCATCTCCCCCGGAAGCACCACGTCCATAATAATGAGATCCGGCTTCTGTTCCCGGGCCATGTCCACGGCTTCCTGTCCCGATTCCGCCTGGCCCGCCACCTCATATCCGAGGGCCGTCAGCATTTCAGCCACTTCTGTTCGGGTGAGCCATTCGTCATCAACGATCAGTATTCTCGGCATAAGTCACTTTTGGCAGGTGGGTGGGGCGCGCACACGGCTCCGCACCTTGGGTTCCACCGGAAAATTGGTTTTAACCCATTAAAACTACTTAGTTATCAGCACATTCCATTTCAAATGAAGCAATGCCTACGCCGCGGTCCGTCCCGTACGTTTCACGTGCATCGGTTCCGGGACATCCGGGGTCCGGCCGGACAGGATAGCGGCAGGCACCTGGGTGACCATGTGCAAGGCCTCATCATAGCTCTTGAGTATGTCGGCGGCCCGTTCTACCGCACCGGACAAGACCGGCGGCCGGTCTTCCGCGGAATGGGCGTCGGTGGCGATGATGTGGATCAGCCGGTGTTTCATGAGACGCTCGGATACATGGAAGATAACTTCCCCGAAATCACCGGTCAGGCTCATGGCCGTCACCTGTGCAAGGGCCCCCATCTCGACGAGTTCATAGAGGGTCTCCGGATCATGCTGCACCATGAGATTTCGTTCCGGATGAGTGATGATCGGGGTGATGCCGTTCAGTTTGAGGGAAAAGATCTCGTCCTTTACGCCGTTGGGGATCATCTGAGACGGAAGTTCCAAAAGAATGAATTTCCCCATATTATTGAGGGTGCAGACCTCCTGGGTCTGGATCCGCTGGACCATGTGGGTAGAGAGGTGTACGTCCCCACCCGGATGCAGCTCCAGGTCGAGGTGATTCGCAGAGAGGGCGCACCGGAATTGGGCGACCCCCGCCAGGATGTCGTCCACGCAGTTCACATAAACACCGTCCAGGGAATGGGGGGTGGCGACCATCTCCCGTATTCCGTCATTCACGGCCCGTTCCGCCATTCTTAAACCTTCCTCCAGGGATCCGGCCCCGTCATCCACATTGGGAAGGATATGAGAGTGGATATCGATCATGGGTGTCCAGTATGAAGAAGTTTAAAGCTCAAAGCATAAAAGCTGAAAGCTGAAAGCTGAAAGCTCAAAGCTGAAAGCTCAAAGCTGAAAGCGTTAAGGGCTGAGAAAAAGCGTTATCAGTTATCGGTTATCGGTTATCAATGGGAGCTCCGTGCTCCCTGCTCCCTGCTCCACGCTCGACGCTTCAAGGCGTTTCATCCGGCTCATGGGGAGTTCCGTAGGTGTTTTTGGAGCGGTGCTTTTTCTGCTTTTTGCGCCGGCTTTTTTTCTTGTCTCCGTCATCCCCATAGTAATAGTTGTAGTACTGATAGTAGTAATAGTAGTAGTATTTGTCCTTGCCGATGTCTACGGCATTGAGGACCCCGCCGAGAATGGGGGCGCCCACGGCCTGGAGCTGGTTCAGGCCGTTTTTGGCCACCTCCCTTATTGTATCGCCGGCCCGGATCACCAACACCACCCCGTCCACGTACTTGGAGAGGATAATGGAATCGGTGACCGCGGTAATGGGGGGCGAATCAATCAGAATGCGGTCATATCGTTTTCTCAACTCCTTCAGCAGGTCGTCCATCCGGGCGGATCCGAGCATCTCGGACGGATTGGGGGGAAGGGGCCCTGAAAGGACCAGGTCCAGGTTGGGAATCCGGCTGTGTACCACGGTTTTTTCAATGCCGTCGCTGCTCACCAGGAGATTGGTGATTCCCCGGTCCCTTGCCACGCCGAACAGGCTGTGGATCTTGGGCCTGCGAAGGTCGCAGTCAATCAGCGCAACCCGGGTCCCTGACTGGGCCATGGCGATGGCCAGGTTTGCCGAGGTGATGGTCTTCCCCTCCCTCGGACCCGGGCTGGTCACCAGGATCACCTGGGGGGCGGCCCCGGCCGAGGAAAAGAGGATATTGGTGCGGATCCCCCGGTACGCCTCGCTGGCGGTGGATTTGGGGGAATGAAGGCAGACCAGATCCACTGACCGCACCCCGTTGTTTGAGGACTTCCCTTTTGCCTCGATCAGGGGGGTGGGTCCCAGATAGGGGATCTTAAGGTGCTGCTTGAGGTCTTCCGGGATCTTGATGGTGTTGTCCAGATACTCGAAGAAAAAGGCCAGCCCTGTTCCCGCCACCAGGCCCACGATTACGGCCAGGAGGAGATTCAGGCGCTTCTTGGGCTTCACAGCGTTTCGGGGAACCTCGGCCCTGTCAATGATCCGGATGTTGCCGGTCCGCATGTCTTCGGTCAGGGTGGTCTCCTTGAAGCGTTTGATCAGAAGATCGTACATGTCCCGGGCGCTCTCCACCTCCCGGTTGAGCACGCTGTATCGGATAGCCTTCTGGTTGAGGTCCAGGGACTCCATTTTCTGGTTGGCCAGGGCGAGCTTGAGGGACTCTTCCTTTGCCAGGGCCACCTCATACCTGTTCTTGAGGGAATTGATGACCCGGTTGATCTCCTGGATCTTCCGATTCCCAAGGGTCTTGAGCTCGGCCTCGATGGCCACCATCTGGGGATGGTTTCGGCCGTACTTCTTGGAGAGTTCCGACATCCGCTTAAAGAGATCCACCTCCATCTTCTTGATCTCACGGATGAGTTCATTGTTGAGGACATCGGGGATGGAATCAAGCATGTCCGGCGACCCCTTGAGTCTCAGGGCCTGCCGATATCCTGTCTCCGCCTCCACCCGCATCGATTCCGCATCCACCACCTGGGCGTTCAGCTGGGCCAGCTTCTGGGCGGTCACATGCTCGGTGTCGCTGCTGAAATCCGTAATAATGTCATGCTCCTCCTTATATCTGAGGAGTGCCTGCTCGGCCTCTTCCACCTTTTTGCGCTCCACGTCGATCCGCTGGTGGAGCCACTGGACCGCATCCTGGACGGCCTTGAGCTTGATCTCCAGGTTCTGATCGATATATGCCCGGGCAAGGGTGTTGACGATCCTGGTGGCCAGGACCGGGTCCTTGGCCTCGAAACTGAGGTCCAGGAGACGGCTGTTGCGGATGGGCGAGACCTCTATTCGGCTGATGAAATCGGAGACAAGCCGGGAATCGGGATCGTAGGCTTCGGTTGCTCCCGGGGCTTTTTCCGTGTCGAGCTTGAGAAGGGCGGTGACGGAATCCTTCCACTCCCGGACGGTCTCCCGTACGGATCGTTTCAGATTGGAGATGATATCGTCCTTCGGCTCGGGGAAGAATTCCGGACTGTTCTCCAGATGGAGCCGCTGGATAACGGATCTGGCCACCGAACGGCTCTCGATGATCTTATACTGGGTCTGGTAATAGTCGGTTCCCGAGGAATCCACGGCCATGACCTCTTCAATGGAAACCACGTTGGGGTTTTCCTTTTCAATTACCAGGCGGGTGGTGGTGCGGTAGATCGGGGTGGCCGTATAGGTATGGATGGCCACTGTAACCACAATGACGGCAAAGACCGTGAAAATGGTCCATCGCCTCTTGAGGATGACCCGGAGGTAATCTCTGAGGTCGATTTGTTCCTGGTTTTGGCTGTAGTCGGACATAGTGAAGCTCAAAGCTCAAAGCTCAAAGAGTGAAGGTCAAAGATTGAAGCTCGAAGCATAAAAGCTCGAAGCATAAAAGCTCAAAGCATGAAAGCTCAAAGCATGAAAGCTGAAAGCATGAAAGCTCAAAGGTCAAAGAGTGAAGCTCAAAGCCACGAAAAATCAACATTTCAAAAGAGAGTTTATCAGACCTTTGATCATGGAAGCGATTTCCAACCCTTCCGTTTCAAGGACTGCGTAATTAGCATCAGATACCCAGGCTTTTCTATGAAATATTTCCAACAAGGTCATTGTCTCATAGAGTGAGCCACGCGCGATGTAGCAGAATTGAGTGAACTCCTTCTTCGAATTTCTGCCTTTTCCTTCGGCCAGGTTCATCGAAATGCTGGTCGAACTGGATTCCATTTGTTCCAGAAGGCGGTAATGTTTTCGACCTGTGGAGATGTTCTCCACCGTATCAATTACCATCACTGCAAAATCCACCGCCCTGTTCCATACATCCAGCTTCTCATAGGCGAACTTCATACCTCTCATGGTCGACTTCCTTCCCTTTCACCTTTGAGCAGGGAGCACGGAGCAAAGGGCTGGGAATATGTCGCTTTCCCCCTGATAACCGATAACTGATAACAGATAACCCTTTCTTCCGCCTTTCCCTTTCACCTTTGAGCTTTCACCTTTGAGCTTTGAGCTTTCACCTTTGAGCTTACAGCTTTGAGCTTTTATGCTTTCAGCTTTGTGCTTTTATGCTTTCACCTTTCCGCCTCCGGCTCCTAAAAGAAACTCTCCGGGACCACGATGATATCGCCCGGTTTGATGACCACGTCGTGTATCTTCCGGCCGGCGTCGGTGATGGCATCGACCTTGACCTCAATGAGTTTTTCCACGCCGTCTTCCACCCGGATAATGCGGGTGCTGTTGCGGGAGGCAATCCGGGTGAAACCGCCGGCCACGCCGATGGCCTCCACCAGGGTCACCCCGTTTTCAGGCATATCATAGGAGCCGGGCAGGTTGACCTGGCCGATGATATAGTAGTGTTCCACAGGAGAGACATAGAGGACATCCCTGTCGCAGAGGTAGATATTGGAGGCCTGATCCCCCCTGTTGAGAAGGTCCCTGAGATTAATGTCGATGACCAGCTTCTGCTCTTTTTCGGTATCGGGATGGAGGGTCCGGATGAGCATCAACCGGCTGCTGGCCTTTTCGTGCTCAACCCCTTTTACCTTGGAAATGGCGTCCAGCACCCGTTCCCTGGCCTGAAGCGGATAGCTGCCCGGACTTTCCACGGGCCCCAGGACAAAGAAGTGCTGGCTGTTGTATTCGGTGACCATGACCGAGACGTGGGCATTCAGGAGATACTGCTGTTCAGCCAGTTTATCCGCGATGAGGCCTTCGATTTCAGTGGTGGTGAGACCTGAGACCCTGAGCTGACCCACCAGGGGAAACGAGACATACCCCTTTCCCGAGACGCGGACCGCCTCCCTGGAAAGGTCCGCTTCCTCATAGACCGTAATGCTTAAGACGTCGTTTGCCCCCACCTTGTAGTCGGCTGCCAGGCCCTTGCCTTCAGGATATCTGGCCAGATATTCGGATACGGTGAAGTGAGGGGTTCTTTCGATCACCCGGGTGATGCCGTCGTCCTTCTCCCTTTTTTCCACTGTCTTCTTGATTTCATCGAGCATGGCCCGGTCTTCCTCTTTGAGCCCGTTGAGCTTGCCGGAATTGACAGTGGTCTCCGTCACGATCTCGCCGCCCACGCCGCAGGCGGAGAGCGCAAAGAGCATAGTGCATAGGGCATAGCGGATAACCAGGGACAAATGGGCTGGTTTGGTGGGATTTATGCGGTTATTGAACATCATGACCTTTCCTTGATGCTTCCCCCGCCCCCTGGGTTTGGGATCCGGGGCTGTGTTGATAAAAACCGAACGCGCCGGCACCGCCCCATTGGGGAGGGCCCGGGCGTTTTCCACTTTCTCGCCTCAATCCGGCAGTATGGTGATTCGACAGCGCAAAACCAAAGAAGAAAGGCAGATCTGTTTTCATCCGTGGGGGAAGCCTCGCGGAAAAACAATAAAAAGAGGGAGTCTCTTTTTCATAATCTGCTGAAATAGATGCGCCGGCCCTAATAAGAGGCCCCTATGGAGAGCATCACCTGATTATCGGTGAAGGACTGGGTGATGTCATTGGAATCCTTCTTCATATACCGGTACCTCAGCGAGGCGTTCAGCCAGGACCGGATCTTGTATATGAGTCTCACATTGGCATTATAATTGTCGTCCTCTCTCTTATCGGTGCTCGGGGAAACAGGGCTTACCTGGGTATTGTAATCGTTTTTAGAATAGATGAAGTCCACTGCAGCGCTGAATTTGTAGGGAAGGTCCTGCCAGATATAGATCCCCACCTGGGTGTCGTCATAATATTCGCGTTTGTCTGCGCCGGTCGGCCGCATGGCCCTTGTCACATTGAGGGTCAGCCGCGTTCTCGCCAGCACCTGGTAGTTAATGGAGGTATTGGCGATCCAGGTGTTGTTGTCTTCATACTTTCTGCCCGTGCGATCGAATTCATTATCAAATCTGAGCCATGACCATCCGAAGTTGACTTCCCCGCCCAGTTTTCCATCGCCGTCCCATGCCAGACCGCCGCTGACCATATTCTGCTGGTTGTCGGCATTGTTCCGGTCGGTGGTCCCGAACAGGTTGGTATCAAAATTCTGCTTTTGATAATGATATCTCAAAAAGGCCCAGGTCTTGGGGAGGACCCGCATCTGAACCCCCACACCGAATCGATTGGTGGTCCAGTTCTGGGTATAATCGATATCATCCTCATAGCGCTGTTTATAAAAGTCGTAATATCCTATGACCCGAAACCGATTAAAGAAGTCCCATCCGATTTTGGTGTTTAAATCGTTGTTCCACCGTTGTTTGGTGCGACCGAGGGCATACTGGGTGGCATCGCCGTAGGGATCGTTTCCGCTGTTGAAGATATTGCTGATCCCCAGGAGCAACCCGGCCGGCGCCGTGTAGTTTGCATTGAAAATCCCCCGCTGGTTGTTCCAGTTTTGAGAGGTGAAATCGTTGTAAAAGGCCCAGTTGCCCTCATATCCCAGATTGACGTTTCCCCTGCCGCCGGGAAGGCCGTAATTCAGAAGGAGTCCGGGTATGACATGAAAAATATAGTCGGACTCGACCGGCTTTGTCAGGGTTCCGGTTTGCGGATTCACGGTTCCCGGGTTGTTGGGATCGTTGGTATAGCCGTTGCCGAGGAAAATATTGTCATCCCAAACCCCGCCCAGCTTGACGGCCGGAATAATCTTCAGTTTCCCGATCTTGATCCTCCCCCCCTCTTCCACCATCTCGTCTTCAACGGTCAGGGCGCCCTCCTGCCAGATGATCTCCGCCCGAACCTGGGAACAGCAGAACACCAGAAATGCCAGCGCCAGGCATCCACAAAAAAACCCCTTTTTTCTCATCACTCATTCCCTCCTGAATATCCTCAAAATTGAGTGGCGATAAAAAAAACAACTTTAAGAAACTCCCCGACGCGATTAACTCGACGGGCTTACAGTGGTTTCCGTGCTGGTGGTCGTCGTGCTGGTCGTGGTAGTGGACGTTGTGGTCGAAGTGGTGGTCGAGGTGGTGGTCTCGGCAGTGGTGGTCTCCGCAGTGGTTTCCGTGGCGGCCTCGGCAGCCGCTTTGGCCGCAGCCACGGCATCGTCGATCTGTCTTGCCATTTCCGGGCGGGCGGCCTTGACCGCGGCGGCGATGCTGTCTGCCTGGTCCGGGGCCGCGGATACGGCGGCTGCGGCTATCTGGGGCGCAAGTTCCGCCGGGGCCGCTGCCGCGATTACTCCGGCAATGACCGCTGCCTGTGCTGGAACGGCTGAGACCAGTGCGCCGGTCAGAGAGACCGGATCGGATACGGCACCGGATTGAATATCCGCTGACAATCTTTCTTCGTTGATGGTGCCGTCCGGCTTGAGGTAATCCGCGGGATCCTGTGCATTTGCTGCAGAGGCTGAGAAACACAGGGCCATTGCAAACAAAAAGGAACTGATTCTTCGTATCATTTTTTATCCTCCTGTAAACGGCAAAAACTCCCGTGAAAATTACACTCTTTTCTCTCTTTTCTTTTTACGCCTTTCTGAAAAACGCGCAATGGGTATTCAGCCAAAAGGAAAAAAACAGGTCTGCAAGACTCAATTCAAGGCTCGATATTGAAGAAACAATTGGAAAAGGGATTTAACTAAAGATCATAATAAATGTCAATATAGGAAAAATATAAGAAAAATATAGGGATAAACCTTATATTATTCCAATTGGAGCTTTGGTCGTCTGAGGATATGGGAAGGTCCGGCAGGAGGGACGTATACGGACGATAGCGTTTGGACTCGCCTGTGATTTTCAGATAGAGGGGAGATTACTGAAGGGTGCCCAGGTAGACGGCCAGGCATATTTTCTTGTTTTTGATACCCAGTTTTTCACGGATATTGTTCCGGTGAAAGTCGATGGTGCCCTTTGTCAGGTTCAATCTATCGGCGATCTCCTTGCTTGATTTCCCACCCAGGATAAGCTTCGCCACCTGAATCTCTTTGTGGGTCAGTCCGAACTGCAACAGGGAGACATTCCCCGAAAAGGGCGCGGCCAGATTCTCCAGGCCGGAATCGATGGCCATCACGCAGTCCTTGACCTCGCCTTCGAGGGAGCAGGCCTTTAACTTCCGGACATACGGAACAAGATGTTCCCCGACCGTCACCAGAAACTCCTCTTCGACCCTTCTCCTGGTCTGGCTCGATTTCCGCAACAGGACTTCCAGCGCAGTATTCATGGCCGAAAGCTGGCTGGTTTGTGTCTCCAGCAGTTTCTCCTTTTCTCCCAGCATGCGACGCACCCGCTCGGATTCGGTGATATCCCTGCAGCAGACCGCCAGATAGGGCTCATCTTCAGACCCGTCGGATATGGGGCAGATGACGGTTTCGAACACCTTTCCGCCCTTCTCGTCTTGAAATCGACACGGGATACCCGTCTGCATGACGATTTCCGACCGGCTCTTCTGCAATCGGGCCACTTCCGGCGGATAGAGATCATATATGCATCGATCCGCCAGACTTTCCACCGGTATTCCGAGCCATTTGCCTGCCGTCTCGTTGGCCATGATCACCACCCCCCGATGGTCCAACAGGAGCTGGGCGTCGCCAGAGGCGTTCAGGAGGGCCCTTATCTTCTCCGCAGCCTGCTTCAGCTGTTGATGGGTGCCCTCGATGTCTTGTTTCAGGATGGCATTTGTTTCCCTGATCCGGTCGTCCGCCCTTTTCTTGGAAAGGGCAATCTCGATGGCGGACCGCGCCTGGGCGTCGCTGACCGGTTTCATTATGTACCCGTATGCCTCCACCCGGGTTGCCCTTTCAAGAAGTTCCTCGTCATCGTATCCGGTCAGAAAAATGGAGGGGATGTTGAGTTCCCTTTTGACGATCTCCGCAGCGGCAATGCCGTCGATCTCCCCGGGCATGACGATATCCATCAGGATGATATCCGGACGCAGGTCCCTTGCCATTTGCACGGCAGCCCTCCCTGTACGGGCGATGCCCACCAGTTCGTAGCCCAATTGCGGGATGGCCATTTCAAGGTCCATAATGGTGGAGACATCGTCATCCACTATCAGAACAGAAGTCATGAAATTCCCTTTCCCGTTCCCTGCCGAAGATCCCTATCTTCGGCAGGATTGCCAACACAAATTGTTGTGTCCGCCTTCTGTCCCCTCATCCTCTGGAATTCCGATATAAGGATTAAAAATTTTTTAATTTTTTTTCAAAAAAGCCCATTTTCTTGATTTTACGTCCAGTTTTCCCATTGCGATGAGAAGGGGCCTGAGAGTGCGCAGGACGCACGGTAGTCCACGATCCG
>JAIPDI010000074.1 GCA_021737785.1 Deltaproteobacteria bacterium | reverse complement strand
CAAAGTACCTATTGATAATGGAGCTGTGGAAGGACTCAACAACAAAGCCAAGGCCATCAGTCATCGGGCGTATGGTTATCGAACTGCAGAGACCTTCAAACTCGCACTTTATCATGGCATGGGAAAGCTACCTGAACCCAAGTTAACCCACAAATTCGTATGAGGAGCCAGTTATTTTATTGCCCTCAGGAGCGCTTCTGCGATGGCCGTCGGATTTGTGAAAAGGGTTTCATGGCCCCCGTCTATCTCGATCAGGCCATAATCTCCCAATCCCCGGGCCATGCCGAGGTAGGCACCGGGAGGAAGGGACGCGTCATCCCTGCAGAACAACACCGACCTGGGAACGCCAGGCCCTGGAATGCTTCAGTGCTCACAGGCGTAGTAAATAACACGAGGGGCTGAGGCAGCGGTTGGCGGATCAGGGCATCCTTCAGCTTGTGCTTGACTCGAACCGGTTTCAAGGATAGGTTTGGAACTGTTTTGGGCCCGGCGCGAATTCTGGGAAATGCGCCCGCTTTGCCCTGAATGGCCGGAGGGTGTTTCGTCTTTGCAATGGCGATGATCTCGAACTGAACCTGAACCGTAAAGCAAACAGGAGCGCACAGGTATGGATGTTCTAAGTCAACTGGTCGAGCAGATCTGTCTGGGCCAACAGGACCGGGTCCGCGAGTTGGTCCAGGAAGCCATTGAACAGGATGTCGCGGTTACCCGCATTTTAACCCAGGGACTCATTCCCGGCATGGATATCGTGGGGGAAAAATTTCAGACAGGCGAATATTTTATCCCCAACATGTTGCTGGCGGCCCGGGCCATGAAAGGGGCCTTGGAAATATTGCGGCCCCTACTGGCCGAAACCGGGGCCAAACCGGTGGGGAAGGTGGTGATCGGCACGGTCAAGGGCGATCTGCACGATATCGGCAAGAACCTGGTTCGAATGATGCTGGACGGCAAGGGCTTTGAGGTATTGGATTTGGGAATGGATGTTTCTCCGGAGACCTTTGTAAAGACCGTGGATGAAAGCGTGGATATCGTCGGCCTCAGTTGCCTCTTGTCCACGACAGCCCCGTTCCTCCGGGATACGATCGTGGCCCTGGATAAGGCCGGCCTGCGGGACCGGGTCAAGGTCATGGTCGGCGGCGGCATGGTGACTCAAAAACTGGCCGACGACGTGGGGGCCGACGCCTATGGCCAGGACGCGGCCCTGGGCGCTGTCAAGGCCCTGGAACTGATGGGAGGTGCCCGGTGAACGGCAAAGAACGGATATTGACGGCCCTGAGTCACCGGGAACCCGACCGGGTCCCATTGTATATCCATGCCATCAATGAAAAGCCGATCATCCTCCTGACCCGCGACCTGATCCCGGATCTGCCGGACCCGGAAAAGACCTTTTACGACATGACAGACGGGGAAAAATTCAAGATGCTCGAAGCCCTGTTTATGGTTCACGAACACTACGGGGTGGATGGGTTTACCGCGCTGGAGTTTGGCCATGAACAGCGGATCGGGCCTGAAGCGGTCCGCGACGGATGGGGGGTGGAGTATCAGCTGAACCGCTTTGGTCTGCCCGTGGCCAGGCACCATCCCCTGCCCGAAAGGGGAGACCTCAAGGGTTACCGGCCCCCGGTCCCACAGAAGGAAAACCTGCTCCTCCTTCTGGCGGCCAAGACCCGTTTTCAGGACCGGAAGGCGGTTTTCTGGATGATGCGGGGCACGTTTGTCCTGAGTTGGCGGCTTTGCGGCATGGAGAATCTGATGCTGAAGATGTTCGACGATCCGGACTTCGTGCATGGGATCGCCCGGATGACGTTCGATTACAATGTCCAGATGCTGGATCTACTGGTGGAGGCCGGTCTGGATGTGTTGATTATTGAAGACGATATCGCCGACAAGAACTTCCCCCTCATTTCCCCGGACCAGTTCAAGGAATTTATCAATCCCTACAACCGGCGTCTGGTGGAAACGGCCCATGAAAAAGGGCTGAAGGTCATCCGGCACAGCGACGGCAATCTCTGGCCCCTGTTGGATATTCTGCTCGACACCGGATATGACGGGCTGAATCCCCTGGAACCTCAGGCCGGTATGGATCTCAAACAGGTCAAGGACTATTGTGGGGACCGCCTCTGCCTGTTGGGCAACATCGATTGCATTGAATTGCTGACGGAAGGGCGCCCGGATGAGGTCCGTGCCGCGGTCCGCCAGGCCATTCGGGATGCCGGGCAGGGGGGCGGTCTGATCATCTGTTCCTCCAATTCGCTCCACCCCGGTGTCAAGCCGGAAAACTGCCGGGCCATGTTCCAGGCGGTGCATGAATATGGCCAATATCCTTTGGGGCTTTAACCTGAAACGCCGCAGCGGACATCCCTTTATCCCCTCGGGTATGGGAGATCACGCCCGGAGGCCCGATTGAAAACCGCCGGCCGCAGCAGAAAGGGAGTGTGAATATCATGACCTCGACCGATTCGGACAGAATGTCCTCTCGTTCGGCCTATTTCATTTTTGTCCTCCTCTTTCTGCTCTATATGTTCGATTATATCGATCGATTGGTGGTGGTCAGCCTCTTCCCCTATATCCAGGAGGACTGGGGGGTTTCCGACGCCCAACTGGGGCTCCTGATCTCTGCGGTGTACTGGTCCATTCTGATCTTTACGCTCCCCCTTTCCATACTGGTGGATCGCTGGAGCCGCGTAAAGAGCATCGGATTGATGTCCGTCATCTGGAGCCTGGGAACCATCGCCTGCGCCTTTACCCGCAACTTCTCCCAGCTTTTCATGACGCGATCGGTCATCGGCCTGGGAGAGGCTGGGTATGCTCCGGGCGGATCGGCCCTGATTTCAGCATTATTCCCCGAAAACCGGCGTGCCCGGATGCTGGGCATTTGGAACGCAGCCATCCCCCTGGGGGGCGCCATCGGGGTGGCCCTGGGGGGATATGTGGCCCAGAGGTACGGATGGCGGCATGCCTTCGGGCTGGTGGCCCTGCCGGGAATGCTGATCGGTTTGATATTCTTCTGGGTACGGGATTACAAGACCGTGGAACTGGTCAAGTTTTCCGGCCCTCTGGGGGACGCTGCATCGCGCACCATGGGCCTCAAGGAAATCGTGGCCGAATTCGCGCAGAAGCCGTCCCTGATCTTCAACAATCTGAGTATGGCCGCCAATGTGTTTGTCACCACCTCCTTATTGACCTGGCTGCCGACCTATTTTCATCGTCTGGAAGGTCTGGACATGACACAGGCAGGGCTGAAAGGTAGCGTCGTGATGCTTATGGCCTTTATCGGGGCGCCTTTGGGCGGCATGCTGGCGGATTTGCGGTACGAAAAAAGAAAAGACAGCCGGATGCTGTTCGCCTCCCTTTCGTCGCTGGTCACGGGAGGGCTGTTGTTCATCGCTTTCGCCTGGCTGCGGGGGGGCGGGCAATATGTCGTGCTCCTTATCAGCGGGGTGACCGCGGTGGGGTTTGTTTCAGCGTCCGTGGCCGTGACCCAGGACGTGGTGCATCCGGGCCTGAGGGCGGTTTCCCTCAGCCTGAACGTTATTCTTCAACATATCCTGGGCAGTGCCGTGGGGCCGCCGGTCATCGGGGTCTTGTCGGACGCCTTGGGCCTGGAAACAGCCATGCTCTTCATCCCGGTATTAAACGTGGTGGCGGCAATTCTTCTGTATGTGGGTTCGAGATATTATGCCGCGGACTTGGCCAAGGTGGGCCGGGTGCCTGTTGAGGTCTGGTAACGAAGTTTCCAGAACGGGGGATGATCAATGAAAAATTTTCTGATCCTTCTATGCCTTGCTGTCATCACTCTGAGTTTTCCAAGCGTGACGATTTCCGCCGGTTCTGCTGATGTGTGGGCCAGACAGTTTCTGATCCCGGATGCCGGGGTCCTATGGAGCCAGGAAACGGGCTTCAGCGAATGTTTTTCTGTAGGGAATGATAAACAATGGCATCATTGTGCAGACACAAAAAAACCCATTTCTGAAGCGTACGTTACCAAGAAAGTCGACGTCGAATATCCCTTCAAGGTGCCGGCTTCAGGGCGGCTTTACTCGGTTCTGGAAGCCCATATTGAAAAAGGGGCCTGGCTGTACACGCACGTGAAGTTGTTTCTCTACAAGTACCACCGCAGCCAGGGCCAATGGGTCGATGTCAACATCAGGACGTACAGTGCTCTCTTTAAAGGACAAACGCTTCTCTATGACAGGCCGGAAGCGAGAAAGATTGAGCGCGGCGAACCCCCTGTCCAATATGTCAACAACACCGATGGCAGCATCACTCTTATGGACCAACTTCCTATCTATGAACCGGGGGACTACAAGATTCTGCTCAGAGCGGCCGATCGTGGCCCGACGGTTTATCTGCCGTCCCAAGCCAGGGCCGCGGTTTATTTGATCCCTGACGATCCTTCGGCTTTACCGGATAAGTCATTAACAGGATCGCCATCCACACTCCCACCGGCAGTTTCCGGCAACGCGGATCAAGGTAACCCTTCCACACCCGTCGGCAGCCTGGCAGGTGATTGGAAAATGACATGCGTGGCCACGGGAATAACCTATAAATTCGACCTTCACCTGAAGCAGTTTGGTGAACGAATCGCCGGGCATATGATCCGCACCAACGGTCAGGAAATTAATACCAAGGTTGAAGGACGCGTCCATCCGGATGGCAGCATTGATTTTATCAGAAGTACCGGCGGGTGGCGCCAACACTATGTAGGGAAGGTTATGGAAGTCTCCGGCGATAAGGCTGTTGGCCTCGGTGGGCGATTTGGAAATGCCGGCCATGAGAAATTTGAGTGGAGTGCAGAGAGATTCAAGTGAGGCGTCCATCAATCGGTTGGCGACCATCGGATTGGATGGGCTTAGGATGTTTGGGGCCGCGCCGGGAGGGGGGAATTACCATCCCTCCAGAGGGTCAAGGATTTTCTCCCGCACGGAATCCGGCGCATATTCTTGAAATTTCTTAATGATCCGGCGTTTTACCGATGACAATTGAGGTTCATTGACCATAATATAGCGTTCGGATGTATCCACCAGTTTGAGTCTCTTCTGGAGCTGTTTCGGCACCATTGTCCCCATTCTCCCCACAGGAACGTATTCATCCGATAATTCCATCGAGGTAAGGGATTCCCACGGCATAAACTCCTTTCCCGCCATACTGTCAACAAGGATGCCGTCGGTGGTTATCTCAATACTCTGCGACGTGAACCGGCTGCTATAGAGAGTCACCATCGGGATACCGGCGACAAAGAAATAATTGCCCATGAGAACAATGAAATGGTCATCAATGAACCGAGGAATGAACAAGAGTTTTTCGAGCAGGGTGTTTACTACTGTTTGGCCATGAGGGACGGCAGATAAAGGGCCAGGTCCGGCCAGATCATGACCATCCCCAGGCAGATGGCCTGGAGGATCACAAAAGGTCCTACGGATCGGTAGATGTCGGCCATGGAAATCGAAGAGGGCACGACCCCCTTCAGGATGAAGAGGTTGAACCCGAAGGGCGGGGTGATGTAGGCCATTTCCATATTGATGGTGAAGAGGACCCCGAACCATAGGGGATCGAAGCCGAGCTGGGTGATAATGGGCACGAAGATGGGGGTGGTCAGGAGGATGATGCCGGCCGGATCCAGGAACATCCCCAGGACAAAGAAGATGCTTTGAATGGCGAGCATGATGATCCAGCGGTTGACCTCCAGGCCGATGACCCATTGCTGGACCATGTCCTGGATGCCCACAAAGGCCAGAAAGTTGGTGAAGGTCACGGCACCGATAATGATCCAGAAGATCATGGCGCTCAGGTGGAGGGTCTCCATGGAGGCCTGGCGCAGACGTGCCCAGCGCAGTTTGCGGTGCAGGGCCGCGGTCAGAATGGCGCCGCCCGCGCCCACCGCGGCCGCCTCTGTCGGGGTGGCCACCCCGGTATAGATCACGCCCAGGACCAGCACCACCAGGGCCACGGGGAGAATCACGCCCTTCAACGAAACCACCTTCTGTGCCATGCTGTAGCGTTCTTCAATGGCCGGCCCCAGCACCGGATTGATCCAGCAGCGGATGCCGATATAGACGATAAAGATCAGGGTCATGAGGAGCCCCGGAAGGATCCCGCCGGCAAAGAGCTGACCGATGGAGACCTCGGCCATGGAACCGTAGAGGATCATGATAATGGAAGGCGGGATGAGGATGCCCAATGCGCCGCCCGCATTGATACACCCCACCGCGATGACGCGATCGTATTTCCGGTCCAGCATGGCCGGGAGCGCGATGAGCCCCATGGAGACCGTGGCCACCGAGCTGATGCCCGCCATGGCGGCGAACACGGCGCAGATGACCACCGTGCCCATGGCCAGTCCGCCGCGCAGGCGGCCCATCCACCGATGGACGATCTCGTAGAGTTCATCGGCCAGATCGCTGAACTTCAGGACATTGGCCATGAGCACGAACAGGGGGATGGCCAGGAGCAGGAAACTGGTCCCTTCCCCGTATGCCGAGTTGTAGAGGGCCATGAGCCCCTTGGGTCCCCATAAGAAGAAGATGCCCACTGCCGATACGGTCAGGAGAGAAAAGGCGATGGGAACGCCGAGCAAAAGGAGGAAGACCAGGGACCCGAAGATGATCAGGGATGAGAGACCGATGCTCATGAACGCCCCCCTTTTTCTGTGATGGAATCCGGAGATGTCAGGACCATGGCCGCATGCAGGGCATTGGAGAGTCCCTGCAGACCCAGAAACAGGGCCCCCAGGGGCACCGTGGCCATGGACGGCCACAGGAGCAGCTCGGCCGCGGATACCGAGGTCTGCCCGGTCTCAATGGCCTCGAAGGTCAGGAGCGCCCCATACCAGATTATAGGACCGGTAATGATGAGAACACAGATCCCGATGAGGATTTCCACCAAGGCCTGAACCCTCTTGGAAAACCACACATGAAGGATATCCACCTTGGTGTGGCCGTACTTGCTCAGGGTGTAGCCGCCGCCGAACATGACCAGGGCGCAGAGGAGATACTGGTTGACCTCATTGGCCCAGGTGGTCGGCCGGTTGAACAGATACCGGGCCGTCACCTCCAGGAGGACAAGGAGCGTAATCACCAGGGTCAAAGGGGCCGCCCCATTTCCGAGCACCAGATTCATTTTATCTACAAAACGAATGAATGCCTGCATGGGCCTCCTTATCGGATGCGGGGTCTTTTGAAAGACCCCGCGCGATCTTATGGAAAATGTCAGTGTTTACTGAGCGCCCTTGGACGCAAGATTTTCCCTCAGAATCGTTACCAGCTTGGCCGAATATTCCGATTTTTTGGCCTCTTCGTCCCAGAGGGGCTTGACGGCCTGGCGGAACCGCGCCAACTCCTCTTTGGACAGGGTGATGATCTCTACGCCCCGCTTGGCAGCGGCATCGACGGCCTCCTGGTCGAATTGGGGGGTCATTTTAAAGCTCCGCTCCATGGCGGCCATGGCCGCTTTCCTGACTGCGGCCTGCTGATCCGGGGTGAGGGCTTGGAACGTCTTCTGATTGATGACGATCTCGATGACCCCGGGGGTGTGAAGGGCCGGTGCGGTGATATAATCCAGGACCTCGTAGAATTTGTATTTCTCGATGGTATACCAGGGGTAATCGGTCCCGTCCACCGTGCCCCGCTGAAGGGCCATGTATTGTTCAGCCCCTGCAATGGCCACGGCCGAGGCCCCCAGGGCCTTCACGATCTGTGCCTCCATGCCCACGGCCCGTATTTTCTTCCCCTTCAGGTCCTCCAGTTTATGGATGGGGAATTTGGTCATGAGCCCCATGGTGGCCACGGATAGGGGGGCCAGATAGGTGACGCCGTGTTTGGCCACGGCTTCGGCCATGACCTTCATGTAGCCTTTGTTTACAAGGACGTTGACGGCATCTTCCGGGTCAGACCAGTTAAAGGGAAGCCACTGACAGTTGACCTCGGGCACGAGACCGGCAAAATAGAGGAGCGAGCCCGAATATCCGTCGATCATCCCCTGCCGGACCGAATCAAAGGCCTCATTCGTTTTGACGAGCTGTCCCGGCCAGAAGACCTTGACCTCCACCTCTCCTTTGGTCAGCTCCTTTACCTTGTCGGCAAAGAACTGGGTGGACTGACCCGCGTAGGCTGTCTGCGGGTAGGCGCACTGGATGCGCAGGGTTTTGGCCATGGCTGTGGCACTAAGAAAGACGATGGAAAAGACCAGACAGACCAACAACACCAGGAATCGTTTCATCGTTATCCTCCTCCTTTTCACATGGGCCGGTCGCAACCGGCGGTTAGGGGTTTTCCTCCTTATATAATGGCTGAACGGAAACCCGGAAATTAAAAAGGGGTGGAATAGAAAAATTGCTTTTATTAATTTAAACTTTATTCCACCAATTCGGAATTCGCAATTCCTCAATTCCCAATTTTGCCTGAACGGGGTTTTCGTTCAGGCTCTATATAGGTTCAAGGGCCGTCCAATCGGATACGGCGCTTGAGGATCTTGCCGGTGTTGGTCTTGGGCAGCTCCGGGACAAACCGGACCACCCTGGGATATTTGTAGGGCGCCACCCTTTCCTTGACATAATCGCGGATTTCCTCGGGTGTTGTAGAAATGCCCGGTCGCAACACAATCACCGCGGCCACTTCTTCACCCAAATCCGGGTGGGGCAGGCCCACCACGGCGCACTCGAGAACTGCCGGATGGCCATAGAGCACCTCCTCGATTTCGCGGGGATAGACATTGTACCCGCCACGGATGATCAGCTCTTTTTTCCGGTCCACGATAAAGATGTATCCATCCTCGTCCTGCCGGGCCAGGTCGCCGGTGTGGAGCCAGCCTCCCCGCAGGGCCTCTGCCGTGGCCTCGGGCTGGTTGAGGTAGCCCTTCATGACCCCGGGTCCCTTGACGATCAGCTCGCCTACCCCCCCCGGCGGCACATCCGTATCCTTCTCATCCACAATGCGGGCCTCGAAACCGGGGATGGGAACGCCGATGGAGCCGGGTTTGGTGGGTCGTCCATAGGGGTTTTCCACGCACACCGGGGAACATTCGGTCAGACCGTATCCCTCGTAGATGGTGACGTGAAAGGCCTTTTCAAACCGTCTCAGGACCTCCACCGGCAAAGAGGCCCCGCCGGAAACGCAGAACCTGAGAGACGATCGGACCGGGGGCGTTTGGGCCGCGGTCTCGGCCAGCCGGTTGAAGATGGTGGGCACGGCGATCAGGATGCTGCTCTCTTCCGTTTCAATGGCCGTGAAGACTGCTTCGGCGTCAAAATGCTCCCAGAGGCGTATGGTCAGGCCCAGATAGAGGCTCGCGTTCAGGGTGCTGGTCTGACCGTAGATGTGAAAGAGGGGGAGCACCCCCAGGCAGACATCGTGGGGTTCGGTGTAACGCATGTCGGCCACGGTCCGGGCGTTGCTCTCCAGACTGTGGTGGGTCAGCATGGCCCCCTTGGCCAGGCCGGTGGTGCCGCTCGTATAGATGATGGCGAGGGTGTCGTCGTTCCGGACGTCGTAAACCGGGAACGGGCCCCGATCCAGGAGAAGGCCGTTCAGGGGCTCAAAGCCGTCGGCCGTCTCTTCTCCACTGGTCAAGGCCAGATGAAATCGGGTGGATTCCAGGACGAGGGGACCGGCATATGTCAGATGGTCGGCCTTTCCGATGAAGGCCGTGGCCCCCGAATCCCGAAAGATGTGGGTCAGCTCCTCGGTGCGATACAAAAAGTTAACGGGGAGGACGACGGCCCCTAACTTGGCCAGGGCGTAATAAGCGATGATCCAGTCGATGGAATTGGGCATCATCAGGACCGCGATATCCCCCGGGCCCAGTCCCCTTTCCCTGAGACCCCAGGCCAGGGCATCGGTTCGACGATCCAATTCCCGGTAGGTCGCCTGTTGATTGCCGAAGATGACGGCCGGATGATCCGGCCGGCGGTCGGCGCTGTCGATCAGCAGTTGTGCCAGGTTCATAGGGACCTCCCTGTCGGTCTATTCCCCCTCGTTTTGGACGATCAAAGCCACTCCCTGCCCTCCGCCCAGGCACATGGTAGCCAGGCCGTAACGGCTGCCCTGCCGGCGCATTTCATAGATGAGCTTGGTCAGGATAACGCCGCCGGTGGCGCTGATGGGATGTCCCAGGGCGATGGCCCCTCCGTTGACGTTCACCTTTTTTGGGTCCAGGCCCAGTTCCCGAATGCAGGCCAGGCTCTGGGATGCAAAGGCCTCGTTGAGTTCCACCAAATCGATGTCATTCAGGGTTAATCCGGTCTTCTCCAGGACCTTCCGGGTGGCGTAAATGGGACCGATCCCCATGACCGCAGGTTCAACGCCCATTGAGGCGTATCCCACGATGGAGACCAGGGGCTTGAGGCCCAGTTCCCGGGCCTTTTCCCGGCTGGCCACGATCACGCAGGCGGCCCCGTCGTTCATGCCGCTGCTGTTCCCGGCGGTCACCGAACCGCCCTGCCGGAAGACCGGCGTGAGTCTGGCCAGGGCCTCCAGGGTGGTGCCGGGCCGCGGGTGTTCGTCCATGGCAAACCGGACGGGATCGCCCTTTTTCTGGGGGATGGAAACCGGGACGATCTCTTCTTCGAACAGGTTTTGCTCCAGGGCCCTGGCCGCCTTTTGCTGGCTTTCCAGGGCGAATCGGTCCTGGTCTTCCCGGTTGACCTGCCAGCGCTCGGCCACGTTTTCCGCGGTCTCGCCCATGGTGTTGCCGCTGATGGGATCGAACAGGACGAGCTGATCCATGAGTTGTGCATGACCCAGGCGCGCCCCCCACCGGCCCGTGGGAATCAGGTAGGCGGCATTGGACATGTGCTCCACCCCGCCTGCGGCCAGGAGATCCGCGTCTCCCGCCTTGACGGCCTGGGCCGCCAGAAAGACCGTCTTCAAAGACCCGCCGCAGGCCTTGGCCACGGTGTATTCGGGGACCTCGATGGGAATCCCGGCATCGATGGCGATGGGCCGGGCCATATTGGGGGGGAGAACGCCGGTGCGGTACTGCTGGGAAAAGATGACCTCTTCCACCTGGTCCGGCCGGATGCCGGCCCGTTCAATGGACGTTTTCAGGACCAGCCCGGCGATGTCCCGGTCGGTCACCGCCTTGAGGGTCCCGCCGAACCTCCCCACCGGCGTGCGTGCCGCGCTCAGAATGACTGCTTCTCTCATGTTGAGTTCCCTCTATCGAATATCTTAAAGCGGATAACCGCTACCAAAACGGCTGTGTGCTGTCCCGTCATTCCGGCATGCCCTTAGCCGGAATCCAGTCCGTCGTATTTCTGGATTCCGGCTAGAAACGTGCCGGAATGACGGAAGCCTAAGCGTGCAGTGGAAGGATGGCCATATTTTCTTGCTTTTCATGACAGAAGACCAGGAAATAAGGTATTAAAATGTTCTAACACAAGGCACAAAGGCACAAAGATGCTGCATTTCATCAGTGGTCGTCGGCCGGTCCCAGACGTTCTCCATCCGGGCCGTACACATACCATCCCCGGCCGGTCTTTTTCCCCAATTGTCCCGCCTTGACCTTGCGCCGCAACAGGAGCGGCGGGTACCAGCGGGGATCGCCGGTCTCCTGATATATGGCCATCATGGCCCCGTAGGTGACATCCAGGCCCACCATATCCCCGGTCTCGAAGATGCCCATGCGCCGGCCCGCGGCCAGGCGGAGGCCTTTGTCCACGTCTTCTACAGAGGTGACGCCTTCTTCCACCAGGCGCATGGCCTCCATGGTCGAAGGGAAGTTGATCCGGTTGATGACGAATCCGGCCACGTCCCGGTGGACCAGGATGGGCTCCTTTCCCATGTCGAGCACAAACTGCCTTCCTGCGGCAAAGGCCTCATCACTGGTGGCCATTCCGCGAATCACCTCCACGGCGGCCATCATGGGCACGGGATTGAAAAAATGGAGACCCAAAAACCGCTCCGGCCGGGGGATGCCCGCGGCCAGCTCGGTAATGGGGATGGCGCTGGTGTTGGTGGCCACCAGGGCATGTTCCGAAATCACGGGACTCAGCCTGGCGAACACCTCCCGTTTCACATCGATGTTTTCAAAAACCGCCTCCATCACCATATCGGCCCCCGCAGCGGCCTCAATAGACGTGGTGGGTGAAATGCGGCCCATGATGTCATCCAGGGTCCCCTCCACCTTCCCCTTTTCCAGGAACTTGCCCACAGACCAGGAGATGCCTTTCATGGCCCTGTCCAGGACCTCTTGTGAGAGGTCGCACAGGGTCACCCGGATGTTTGCCTGGGCGCAGACCTGGCCGATACCGGCCCCCATAAGACCGCTTCCCATAATGAAGATGCTTCCTATCGCCATAACCTATTTTCCTTTCAGGAGTTCGCGTGAAATGACCAGCCGCTGGATCTCGCTGGTCCCTTCGTAAATGCGGGTGAGACGCAGGTCCCGGTAATACCGCTCCACAGGGAAGTCCTTCATGTATCCCATGCCGCCGTGGATCTGTACGGCCATGTCCGCCACCCGATTGGCCATCTCGGTACAGAAAAGCTTGACCATGGATGCCTCCTTGACCACCGCGGTCCCCCGCTGGTCCCTCAGCCGTGCCGCATGGTAGAGCATCTGACGGCCCGCATAGATCTGGGTCGCCATGTCGGCCAGCATGAACTGAATGGCCTGGAATCCCGCAATCGGCTGGTTGAACTGAACCCGCTGTTTTGCATAATCCAGAGAGAGTTCCAGAAGGCGTTGGGCCGAACCCAGGGCGGATGCGCCCATGGTCAGACGTCCCTTATCCAGGACCTTCATGGCCGTCTTGAAACCCTGACCCACCATGGACGACCCGCCGATGACATTCCGGGCCGGGATTTCGCAGGCGTCGAAGATCAGTTCGCAGGTGTGGCTCCCCCGCATGCCCATTTTGCGCTCGATGGCGCCCACAAAGAACCCCGGATAATTTTTTTCCACCAGAAAGGCCGTGATCCCGCCTTTGGCCCGCTTGGCCTTGTCGGTGACCGCAAAGACGGTGATGACATCGGCGATATCCCCGTTGGTGATGAAGTGCTTCCGGCCATTGAGAATCCATGTGTCACCGCGTTGTTCAGCGGTGGTCTGGATGTTGGACGCGTCGCTGCCGGCCTCCGGTTCGGTCAGGGCAAAAACACCGATCCACTCGCCCGAGGCCAGGCGGGGGAGGTAGGTCTCTTTTTGCTCCTCGGTGCCGTCTATGACGATCCCCTGGGAACCGATCCCGTTGTTGGTGCCGATCCGGGTACGGAAACAGGCATTGACCTTGGACAGCTCTTCATATACCATGCATTCCCCCAGAACGCCCAGTCCCAGACCGCCGTAGGCCTCGGGGATAGAGAGACCAAAAAGCCCCAGTTCCCGCATGGCCTGAACAATGTTGTCCGGGATCCGGTCTTCATCCTCCACCTTCTGGCTGATGGGTTCGAGGTCCTGCCTGACGAAACGCCGGATCGTATCCAGCATCATGCGTATAGATTCGGGAATTTCATAATCCATAGACATATCCTAGCCCGGATAGACCGGGATGTTACTATTCAGGGATGAGGATCCAGAAGTTAATGTTAAGGCCTTACGCCTGAAGTCCTGAAGAAACCAGCCGTTCGGATTTTATCCGTTGACATTAAAAGCGATTCGCTGTTTTCTTTGCAATACATGTGCCCGTGACCCATGTTGCCATGTAACTAAATGAAATGACAATAACTATTTGGAAACATCGGGCGGAAAATGATAAATTAAAGGCCCACGGACGCAATCGGGGGTAGACATGTATAGAAAAATAGACAGGGCATTTGAGGCCGGAATCAGGGTTTCATTGTAATATCAATTAATTGTATTGGAGTGCATTTTTTCACATGAGTGCAGAATTTAATATACATGTAGAAATTTATATACATTAGGGCTCATTCCAGGCCATGGGTCTTTATTTTCTGGTAAAGCCCGGTCCTATGAATTCCCAGAATCCGGGCTGCCCGGCTTCGGTTACCGCCGGCATGGCGAAGCGCCCGTTGGAGGATCAGACGCTCGGCCTTGGCCATTTCTTCCCTCAAGGCCCGGGGCGGTCCTGGATCATCCCTGTCTTCGGGGACCTCCTCCAGCAGATCCATCGGGAGGTGCTCCTCTTTTAAGGGGCCTTCTCCTGCCGCGGCCATGGACCGTTCGATTACGTTCCTGAGTTCCCGGACGTTTCCCGGCCAGGGGGAGGAGACCAACCGGGACATGGCCTCCGGCGTGATGGGACCTGTCCGGATTTTTCTTTCTTTCCCGACTTCCGAGAGGATGTGATAGGCGAGGCGGCGGATGTCTTCAGGAATGGTCCTGAGGGGGGGCGTTTCCAGATGGAAGATGTTGAGGCGATAGTAGAGGTCCTGTCGAAAGAGCCCCTTGGAAATGAGCGCTTTCAGGTCCCGGTTGGTGGCTGCGATGACGCGGAAATCCAGGCTCAGGACCCGGGTCCCCCCCAGGCGTTCTACTGTTCTCTCCTGAATGGCCCGCAGGAGTTTGACCTGCATCGGTAACGGCAAATCCCCCACTTCGTCCAGAAAGATCGTGCCGCCATCCGCAAGCTCGAATTTGCCGGGTTTGCCCCTCCGGCTGGCCCCGGTAAAGGCCCCGGCCTCATAGCCGAACATCTCCGACTCGAACAGCTCGTGGGGAATGGCGGCGCAGTTCACCTTGACAAACGGCTTGTTGCGCCGTGCACCGAGCTGATGGATCGCGTGGGCAAATATCTCCTTTCCCGTTCCGGTCTCCCCGGTGATGAGCACGGAGAGGTCTGATGCGGCCGCCTGGGCCGCCACGGCCTTGGCCTGCCGCATGGCCGGCGATTCGCCCACCACCCGTTCCAGTGCAAACCAGTCCGAATAGATGGCCTGAAGTTCTTTCTGATAATAGTCGAGTCGATCCTCCAGGATTTCCACCTGGCGAACCAGATCCTTGACCTGCTCCATATGCCAGAACATGAGTTTCCCCACTGCCCCGACGACCTTGCCGTTGCGGTCCTTCAAGGGGATGCGGGCCACGATCCGTTCCTTGCCGCCCATCTTCAGGACACGGCCCATCTCCGCCTTTCCGGTCTCAATCACCCGGGGAAGGAGGCTTTCCGGGTTCATTTCCAGGATATGCCGGCCCACCGCATCGTCCTGTGACATGGCATAGAACTCTTCGCTGTGGATGCTGATAAAATGGATAATGCCGTCACGGTCTACCAGGATCTGGGATTCATGGGGGTTTTCCAGGAGGGCGTCCAACAGCTCGGGAGGAATTTTTTCATAGGGATAGGGCATTTTTAAGGTCCGATGTTTTCAGTTTTCATGGAACGATGACGCTTCTAACGGGAGTCGGCTGTAAGACCGCTCCGCTTCATAGACCGATGAAGACTGCACAGGGCCGTGGCGCACGCCCGGGCATAAAGGGGACAAGGCGATATAACTTCTGTCTAATCGTGAATGGGAGTGAGTATACCCAAAAATGTGCAGGATAGGCAACAGCCCGTCTTTGGTCCGGAGAACAGGATCGAGCAATACGGATTTTTGCAGGTCTTCAAATGAGACCCCTTACCGAACCCCATACGTAATATGCTCAGCGATACGGGAAATCACCATGACGGGGTGTATTGGTTTTAAGGCCGGAGAGGGGTTGCCGGAAAAAAAAGGCAGGGCCCGGAGGGGGGCCCTGCCCGGATAAGGGGTTTTCTTGATTATGGAAAGGTATTTTTGGTTTTGCTAAGGGTTGGGTCTGTTTGTTACCAGGCCGCCATCATGATCTAATGGATTCCCGAAATGCCGTTATTTTACCTCATGCAATCGCTTCATTTTCATGTTTGTGGATTGGCATCGGAAAAGATGCACGCACATTCGAGAATCCTGTGTTTAAGCGCCTTGTCAACTTTCTCTTTTAAATATAACCTTTGGAGGCCATGGGCCGTCTCGTGGTTTATTATCATGTGTTAAAGTTGTCTCTTGGCGCTTCAGCCACGCGATCATTTGTATTTAAGTTAACTCATATATCGGCAAAATCAATGAACCGCTTTAGTAAAAATTTATATGCAAAAGTTGTGCGCAAAATAGTACACGAACGCTGATAATTTGAAAAAATATGTAAATCCAGTTAGTTGAACGGAAACATGTCTGATGGGGTCATTCTTTTGTAATGTTTACGCGTCAGGAAATCGTATATTTGCTGGCATTATTGACACATCAGCATCCTTCGTCTTCCACAATCTGGAAGCCGGAGGATGCGGGTTTTTCCGCTTTCGGGGCTGTGGTCTCCATCGGCTCGCTTTTTTTGACCGGTCCGACCGGCCCTGCCGTGGCCCGTTGAGCAGTCATCCGGTCCGGATTGACAATGGCCAGGATGAGCCCCAGAAAAATGAGGACTGCCGCGGCCGTTCGCTTTACCCTCTTGGATCCGCGTGGAAGGGTCTCCCTGTCCCCAAACCGCTGCTCCACCTTCTCAACCCCCCAGTAGGCACCGACGGCCATCAGACATACGAGAAAGGCGACCAGGCCGGAATGGATGCGAAGGACGTCTGAAAGGCGGACAGGCCCCATGGAACCGGCTTCGTAGAAACCTTTGAGCAGGGGAAAGAGTTCGGCAAAGATGAATGATCCCAGTATCATTCCCCCGGTAAAAACAAGACCGTCCAGCTTTCCCGAGACCGTGGCCACCACCGAAGTGGTGGGGCAGTACCCACCCATGACAAACCCGATGCCCAGGACAAGACCCCCCACGATCTGCGGCCAGATGTATGTGGGGAGGAGATAGACCCGGCTGAGATCGATCCAGCCGAACACTGAAAAATACAAAAGGCCTATCATGCATACCACAATGGCGGTGAACATGACCTTCAATACGGCAAAATCTCTCAGATAAAAAATGGCGGTGAGTTTTCTGGCGTTCCCGAACCCCGCCCTTTCCAGGACAAACCCAAACAGAAATCCGATGAGCCCGGCAATCTGAAGACTGTAGGCAAAGTCAAACCATCCGAACTTGTACAGCGGTCCCATTATAGCCACTCCTTTCTGAAGAAATATGCCATTGCATATGCCCCGGCAAAGATGGAGAACATGAAGACCCAGCTCCCAAAGGCCAGCTCGGATGCACCGGTCAAGGCCTGGCCGCTGGTACACCCCCGGGCCAGCCTGGCGGCAAACCCGGAGAGGATCCCTCCGGCCAGGGCAAGCCACAGCCGGGCAGAGACCCCTATGGAAGGACCCCGCAGCACCTCTCCCCGGATTCTATGGGAGATAAAGGCAGAAAACAGGCCGCCGAGCCCGGCGCCCAAGGTCAGGAAAACCAGCCAGGCCATGAGGGGAGAACGCTCTCTCGAAAGGTATTTTGAAAAATATGTGATCTGCTTTGCGTGATCGGACGCCGTCAGATCGATCCCTGCGGCAGCAATCCTGGAAAAGGTGGAGGATGAGCCGACCCCCCTTCCCATAGTGTAAAAGGAAAACAGCAGGACAAGGCCGAGCAACACGCCGATAACATAGGGATTGGCATACCGTTCATTCATAACAAATCTCCTTTCCTGTTTAACCGGTTACTCTCTGAAACCGACAGCCTCTTGAGGGCCTCCTTCGCCATGTGGTTGACCCGTCGATGGACGACCCTGCAATCCGCCCAGGTTTGGAACTCTGCTTCATCCTCGGTCAAAGACTGAAGATCCCCGCGAGCCTCCCAAACCTCGAGAAGGCCCATGATGTGCGCAGCCATCCCCCTCACAGCCGGGTCCTTCGATTCAAGGTAGGGAACCAGGTGTAAAACCGCACCCTGAACCAGGCGGGGTCTCGCCTGGGCCAGCCGTGCAATCCCCCAGAGGAGGCCCCGCTGCAGCATCTCGAGTTCCAGATAATTGCCGTCCTCTCTTGCGTAGGATAAGAGTATGGGGGCATATTCTTGGGCAAGGCCCTCGTGGCATGCCAGGATCTCCCCCATGGCCTCCGGCGACCCCCATCCGATGCCTCCTGATTCGTCGTTGAGGTTCCACATGAGCCGGCGCATGATGACCCTGGCCGCCTCCCGGTCCTCGTCGGCAAGCCGTCCCACCACCCGGCCCATGGCTGTTATGGCGGTCCACCTGAGCCGGTCATCCCCCTGGTAGAGGATGGAAAAGAGCGGGTTGATCACCCGGCGGGGAGGCATCTGATCCAATGCATCCAGTGCCCGTTTTATATCCATGGAGGTCAGGATGTCGCGGACCCTGGTTTTCAGTTGACGGCCTCCGGGCCGCGGGGAGTTTGCTGCAGCCGTGTTCAATTTGTCTTCCATGGGTCCCTGTTTCACCGGCGGCATTTGGGTCATCTGCTGCTCTCAGGATTCATCCTTATCCTTTTCGGCCAGGACCCTCCCCTCACCAGGGTAGACCCTTCGGTCTTCAGGCGGCGTTGTCTCCGCTCCCTCGGGCCAAACCCCGGGCTGTGGATCAGGCCCTTGCCGCGACACGGTCGTGGGTGCACTGTCCTTCATTTTAGGGTGGTTCCGGATGTCCACGCCCGGTACCGGGGCGCTGAACTCAATGGGAATATGGTTGGGATCAAAGGCATAGATGGAGTGGATGAACCCGTGGTCCATGACCTCGGAAACCCAGATGTCGGCGGCCTCCAGTTTTGCCTTTAATTCCCACAGATCTTCTTCTGTCTTCACCTCAAACGAAACGTGGTCAAAGGCAAAAAGGCCCTTGACAGGGACCCCGTGATCCTTTTCAGGGATTTTTTCCACATGGGGCCACTCGAAGAAGGCGATCATATCATGGGCCGATATCTCAAAGAAGTAGTGCCGGTATCCCGGCCTTCCAAGCCCTGCCACCAGCCGCATCCCGAGCAGATCCCGCCAGAAACGGATCGTGGCATCCATGTCCCCGGTGGCCATGGCAAGATGATTGATACCGGTATAGGTTGCCATCAGATCTTCTCGTCCAGGAGGCGGCCCAGGCGGGCCAGGTGGTCCTTTTCCTCTTCTGCCAGGTCATAGAAGACGTTTTTGGCCGTATCGTTCTGAACCTTTTCAGAATATCGCATGTAGAGGTCCAGGGCCTGGGCCTCCAGCATCATGGCCATATTGAGGAGATCGGGCACCGTGGTCATGGCATCCTTGTTTTGATGGAGAAATTCCTCTGTTGTATAACCGCCCTCCATGATCCCTGCGATGATGTCGGCTTCAAACGCCTTCCGGTCGGCACTATCGGGATCCAGTGTGCGATAGAGATGAATGAGCCGCTCCATATGGCGATCCTCGATTTCCGACAGCCTGACGGCCAGCCCGGCCACATCCGGATCCCCTGTCTCTCCGCTGATTGCGGCGTAAACACCTCTAAGGCCTTCTTCCATGCCGTAGGCGAGGGCGATCATCTCCTTTATTGTCTCATCGCCTCTCAGAAAGGACATCCCCATCTCCGCAGGGCCGGCCGCTGTCAGACCGTCCCAGGCCCTGATGCCCCCCTTCAGGTTATAGATCTCCCTGAAGCCTTTGCCGGCGAGGAACTGCGCAGCAGCACGGCTGCGGCCGCCGGCCGCTCAATAAGCGATCACGGGCCGGTTCGGGTCCAGTTCCCCGAACCGATCAGAAAGTTCCGGCAGGGGCACCAGCTTGGCCCCGGGGATCCTGGACTTCTCATATTCCCCGGGTTGCCGGACGTCGAGAAGGGTATAGGTTCCTTCCTTCTGTTTCCCCATGAAGGCCCTGGCCGCTTCCGCATCCATACTCGCCACCGGCGTCAGAAACTGTTTCCATTTCATGGTCTTCCCTCTCCTCATGTTTTTGGGAACAACATGCTTTTCGCTCTCCCGCAGAACCACAGACCCCACAAAAATGAGATAGTCGCCATATGATATGAGAAACTTTGAATTATTGTGTCGTTGTGTGAGAAATTTCGGCTATGCCGGGTTAGACGCTTTGTCTGCAACTTCTCTGTACCATGCGAAGAAGTTTGCCCGTCCAGAACGCTTCTGGGACTTGAATGAAACCTGTTTGGTTATGGCCGTCTGGCCGCCTTAGACTCTTTGTCTGTAATCCCGCCTTGCGGGACAACGTGCGAAGAAGTTTGCCCGTGGGGGTCTCTGCCTCCCGCCCAGAAGGCGGGACAAAAACCGAATACAGCTCCTGGGGACGGCAGCAGGGCTTTACAATACAGTCTGTTCCAGCCCCAAGAACAGTCTTTCATGGGACGGTATGTCCTTGCTGCCTTTCCGTAAACATTATTCGGAGCCCGGGG
>JAIPDI010000073.1 GCA_021737785.1 Deltaproteobacteria bacterium | reverse complement strand
TTATTCGGAGCCCGGGGGCGGCCGCCGAACGATACGACCGCATTTTATTGCAGCTCTTGAACAGAGACCCCCACGGGCGTCCAGAACGCTTCCGGGACTTGGGTGAAACCTTTTGGTTGCGGCTGTTAGGCCGCCTTAGCTGAAGAGACAACGGGGAGACCACGGCGGGCCTCTTATCTCAAGATCTTCCGATCCAGGGTACGGTACTGGATGGCCTCTGCCACGTGGGGAGGGCAGATGTCAGGGCTGGCCTCCAGATCGGCGATGGTCCGCGCGATCTTGAGGATGCGGGCATGTGCCCGGGCGCTCAGGCCGAATCGTTCCATGGCCCTTTCCATGAGGGAACCGGATTCGGAATCCATCTCGCAGAACTGCTTGATGTGACGACTGGTCATCCGGGCATTGGTGAAGATCTTGGTGCGGGCCAGCCGTTCTCCCTGAAGTTTGCGGGCGGCCATCACCCGTTTCAGGATCTCTTCGGAGGCGGCCCCTTCAGAGATCCCTGAAAGATCTTTATAAGGCACCGCCGGGACCTCCAGGTGGAGGTCGATCCGGTCCAGCAGGGGACCGGATATCTTGGCCCGATACCGCTGAATCTGCAGCGTGGAGCAGGTGCACTCTCGCTTGGGATCCCCCAGGAAGCCGCACGGGCAGGGATTCATGGCAGCCACAAGCATGAACTGGGCCGGATAGGCGACCGTGGTGACGGCACGGGAAATGGTTACCAGCCCATCTTCCATCGGCTGCCTCAGGACCTCCAGGACGTTCCTCCTGAACTCCGGGAGTTCGTCCAGGAACAAGACGCCGTTGTGTGCCAGACTGACCTCGCCGGGCTTGGGATTCTGACCCCCTCCGATAAGGCCGGCATCCGAGATGGTGTGGTGGGGCGCCCGGAAGGGACGAGTGGTGATGAGTCCGTGATCTCGGGGCATCAATCCCATGACACTGTACACCTTGGACGTTTCGAGAGACTCCTCGAAACTGAGGACCGGGAGTATGGTAGGGAGGCGTTTGGCCAGCATGGTTTTGCCCGAACCCGGCGGTCCGATCATAATAAGATTATGTCCGCCGGCCGCTGCTATTTCTACGGCCCTCTTGGCGTTCTCCTGGCCGCGGACATCGACGAAATCCATGTCGGATGCCTGGGCCTGAAAGAGCCGGTCGATGTCTACGATAAAGGGATCGATCCTGCTGATCCCCCTGAGCGTACCGATCACCTGGGCCAGGGCATGGACCGGGAAGATATCGATCCCTTCCACCACGGCTGCCTCGGGGGCGTTTTCCACGGGGAGAAATATCCCCTTGAGCCCCTGATCTCTTGCGGCAATGGCCATCGGCAGGACCCCCCTGACAGGTCTGATGAGGCCGTCCAGGGCCAGTTCTCCCAGGAACACATAGCCGTCGCAGGATGTCCGGTTCACCAATCCTGTGGCCACCAGGATGCCGATGGCCATGGGAAGATCGAATGCCGAACCCTCTTTTCTGATGTCCGCGGGCGCCAGGTTGACGGTGATCCGGTCTGAGGGGAAGTGATATCCTGAGTTTTTGACCGCCGCCTTGACCCGCTCCTTGCTCTCCCTCACCGCCCCTTCCGGCAGGCCCACCGTGGAAAAGGAGGGGAGGCCCTGGGAGATATCCACCTCAACCTCTACCATGTAGGCATCAATTCCGATAACAGCGCTGCTGAGGACCTTGGCTAACATGGGAATCGTCTCCTTGTGAGTGATGGGTTGGGAACGAGAATCGATGCCCGGGGCAATTTACACTTTACATTTAGCATAAGAGGTCTTATATTACCAAGTTTATTTTCAATGGGTAACTTCTATCAGAACACCTTCCAGGCCGACGAGGCGGACAGGAGCAGACAATGGCACGAATTACAGTGGAGGACTGCTTGAATAATGTGGACAACCGTTTCCAGCTCATTCATCTGGCTGCAAAACGGGTACGTCAACTGAAAAAGGGCGCAGAACCCAAGGTGGTATGTAAGAACAAGGATATTGTGGTGGCGCTGAGAGAAATCGCCGCAGGCGAAGTTTTCCAGGCGAGAAAAGGGCAGCTGAGTGATCAGATTGAGGCCCCGATGGAGATTGATGCGGCGTCCTTGCTGGAGGAAGGGCTCTTGACCGAATACCAAAACGATCTCCCGGGGGCGAAAATGGATGAGATCCAAGAAGAAGCAGACGTCCTGGAGCCGGAAATGAATGAGATCGAAGAGGAAGCGGAAGAAAAGTGAACAACAAAATAGACTATTATGAGATCCTGAGTGTTTCCCGGGACTGCGGCGGTGAAGAGATCAAGAAATCGTATCGAAAACTGGCCCTGAAATACCACCCCGACCGAAATCCCGGAGATAAGGAAGCGGAGGAAAAATTCAAGCAAGCGGCCGAGGCCTACGAGGTCTTAAGAGACCCCCAGAAACGACAGATCTATGACCGGTTTGGTCATGAAGGTCTGGAGGGCACGGGCTTCAGAGGATTCAGCGGATTTGACGATATTTTTTCGAGCTTTGGAGATATCTTCGAGGGATTTTTTGGCTTTGGCGGCAGGGGAGGAAGGTCCCGGGCCAGACAGGGAAGAAGCCTTCGATATGACATGGAACTGACCCTCGAAGAGGCCTTCCATGGAAAGGAAGAGGAGATCACCTTTTACCGGTTGGAGACATGTGCGACCTGCACCGGCTCGGGATCTGCCCCGGGGAGTCAGCCCCGCACCTGTACCACCTGCCAGGGAAGAGGCCAGGTCATCCAGTCCCAGGGATTTTTCCAGGTCAGCACCACCTGTCCCACCTGCCATGGGCAGGGGCAGATCATCACGGATCCATGCCCGGACTGCAGGGGCGGCGGTAAGGTCAGGGCTGAAAAAAACCTCCATGTCAAGATCCCTGCCGGCGTGGATACCGGGTCGCAATTGCGATTGAGAGGAGAAGGAGAGGCCGGGGAAGAGGGGGGACCTTCCGGCGATCTTTTCGTGGTCATTCACGTCAAGGAGCATGCATTCTTTACCCGGGAGGATGAAAACCTCATCTGCGAGATCCCCATCTCTTTTGTGCAGGCCGCCCTGGGCGATACGTTGACCATCCCTGTGTTGGGCGAAGAAGAAGGTCATGAACTGGAGATCCCCGACGGCACCCAGCCGGGCGAGGTGATCCGGCTGCCGGGCAAGGGGATGCCCAGCCTGAGAGGGTACCGCAAACGGGGAGATCTGTACGTCAAGGTCGTGGTAAAGATACCGCAAAAGATAACAGAGCACCAGAGAGAGTTGCTGGATGCCTTTGCGGAAACGGAAAAGCTTTCATTATCCGACAAGAAAAGAAGACCGAAGGGGTTCTGGAAAAAGATGGCCAAATAGAATCTTTGGGGCTGTAACGCGCCGCGGTGTAACGCCCTGCTGCCGTTCACACGATCAGTCGGCAGGTTTTTGTCCCGCCTCCTGGGCGGGAGAAAGAGATCCCCACGTGCGCCCGGAAACTGCTTGGGCGTTGCACCATGCCCTTTTGATTGCGGCTGTCAGGCCGTCTTAGAATCTATGTTCGGAACTTCTACGCAAGAAGGCAACATGTTTTGGCGGGGTCTTGTGGGAGAGGTTTTTAGCCTCGATCTTCGCGGCGAGGACGCCGCTCACACAGAGGTTGGTGCGGTTACTTGGTCCCCAATGGGTTGCGGGCGCAGCCTGCATTGGGCATTATGCAGGTTCACCCGGGAGTTTCAGCGGGACTGCCCGAAGGGTTTCGTGCTTTACAGAAGTTGGAAACGGTGATAAAAAGCGATGTCTTATTTATTTAATTGGAGAAAACGATGTTGAGTAAAGAGAATCAGGAATATTTCAGGGAGTTGCTGAACGATCGGTTGAGTGCGCTCTTAGAGGAAGCCAACAAGACCGTCATCGGCATGACCGATCACGGCGAAACCTTCCCGGACCCTACGGACAGGGCGACACTGGAATCCGAAAGAAATTTTACCCTCCGTATTCGAGACAGGGAACGGAGGCTGATTTCAAAGGTCAAGGAAGCCCTGTCCAGGCTCGACCAGGGGACATTCGGAATCTGCGAAGAATGCGGCGAGGATATCTCCGAAGAGAGGCTCAAGGCGCGCCCTGTGACCACGCTCTGTATCAACTGCAAGAAAAGGCAGGAAAACGAAGAGCGGCTGAAGGGGCTATAGGACGGTGGGCGGCTGAATGATCAGGGGTGATGGTTGCCCTACACTTTTCTGACGTTCTGAACCTTAACACCTGAAGCCCGTACGAGAGAGGGATGACCATCCCCGTGATTTATGATATGTTCATCTCATGGCAAAAACCGAAAAAATGGGAAACAGGGGAAAAAAAGGGCCTCAGGAGATTCATGAAGAGGTTATCACCACCCATATCAATGCCGACTTTGATGCCCTCTCCTCCATGTTAGCCGCCAGCAAGCTTTA
Organism: Deltaproteobacteria bacterium; assembly: GCA_021737785.1. NCBI lineage: Bacteria > Pseudomonadati > Myxococcota > Myxococcia > Deltaproteobacteria bacterium. Next base: position 16,090 of record JAIPDI010000073.1, on the reverse strand, counting down.
CCCTGGCGCCACGCTCGTGTTCCCGGGTTCCCAGGAAAAAAATCTCAGAAATTTCTTCATCAATTCCGTATCCTATCTCTTTAATTTTGCCAAGGTAAAACAGGTCGATCTGGGTCACATCAAGCGGCTCATCCTGGTAGATACCCGGCAGAAGAGCCGCATCGGAAAATTCGCCCGGCTGGCAGACCATAAGGATGTGGAGATTCATATCTATGACCATCATCCGGATTCCTCGGACGATATTCGAGGGGATGTGGAGGTTATCCGCAGGACAGGCTCGGCCACGGCAATCCTGACGCGTCTTCTGCAGGAAAAGGATATCCCGGTAACCCCTGACGAGGCCACTATCATGTGCACCGGGATCCACGAGGACACCGGATCCTTCACCTTTGCTTCCACAACCGACGAAGATTACGAGGCTGCGGCCTGGCTTGCCCGGCAGGGGGCCGACCACAATGTCATCTCGGACATGCTCACCCGCGAATTGACCATAGAGCATCTGTGGCTGTTAAACGACCTGACACGATCCGCCGCGACCCGTATGGTCAATGGGGTGGAGGTGGCCGTCACCAAGGTGATCACCGAGGAATATACCGCCGATTTTGCAGTGCTCGTGCATAAATATATGGAGATGGAGAATCTCAACGTGGTCTTTGCCCTGGCCCAGATGGATGACCGGATCTATCTGGTGGCCCGAAGCCGAACAGATGAAGTGAATGCCGGGGAGATCGCACGGGCATTCGGAGGGGGCGGGCATTCCCAGGCGGCCTCGGCCACCATTAAAGGTCAGACCCTGATTCAGGTGGAGAGATCCCTGAACGCCCTTCTGGATACCCGCATCAATCCCGCCAGAAGGGCGGTGGACATGATGTCTTCCCCGGTCATACAGATCGATTCCACCGAGACGGTCAAGCGGGCCGCAGAGGTCATGACCCGGTATAATATCAACGTCCTCCTGGTGGTGAAGGACGGCCTCCTTGAAGGGTACATTACGCGTCAGATTGTGGAAAAGGCGATTTTTTTCGGGCTTGGGGATATCCGTGTTCATGAATACATGAATATTGAATTCTCAACCGTCCGCCCGGATACCTCTCTGAAGGAAATTCAGGAATTAATCATCCGGGGGAGGCTGAGGATCCTTCCGGTGGTGGAAAACGGGAAGGCGGTAGGCGTTATCACCCGGACCGACCTCCTCACGATCCTGTTGGGGAATCCGGAGGCGCCCGAGTTCGTGTATGATGCCAAGAACAACGCCCCTGTGGTCAGGAAGAAGAACATGGCCGGGATCGTGGGAGACCGGTTGCCTGAAAAACTCATCACCCTCCTCAAAGATTCCGGTAAGGTAGCCGATGTACTCGGCTATAATGCATATCTCGTGGGAGGATTGGTCAGGGATATCTTTCTGAAGCACGAAAATCTGGATGTGGACATCGTCATTGAGGGAGACGGCATCGAGTTCGCCCGGGAATTCGCCCGGCATCACAGCGTCCGGGTCAGAAGCCACCAGAAATTCGGGACCGCGGTGCTGATCTTTCCTGACGGTTTCAAGGTTGATGTGGCCACTGCCAGGATAGAATACTATGAGGCCCCGGGGGCCCCTCCCATCGTGGAGACCAGTTCCCTGAAGCTGGATCTGTACCGTAGGGACTTCACGGTTAACACCCTTGCCCTCAAACTGAACAAGAAACATTATGGGACCCTTATCGACTACTTCGGGGCCCAGAAAGACATCAAGGAAAAGGTCCTGCGGGTTCTCCATAACCTGAGCTTTGTGGAAGACCCGACCCGCATGCTCCGTGCGGTCAGGTTTGAACAGCGATTTGGTTTCAAGATCGGGAAATTGACCCTCTCGCTGCTCAAAAATGCCGTCAAGATGAACTGGGTGGATGCCGTCGTGTCCCACCGGATCTTCGCGGAATTCAAACTGATCCTGAAAGAACCGGACCCCCTTCAGATCATCACCAGAATGAACGAGCTGCAGCTGTTGAAGTTTATCCATCCCGATATCCAACTCACGCCGCTTCTCCGGAATCTTTTGGAAGAAATCAAGGAGGTCATCGCCTGGTATCACCTCCTCTATCTGGAAGAACCTTTTGAGCCATGGAAAATATACTGGTACGGGCTGGCCCACGGACTCGATAGTGATACCTTCGACCGTCTCACCGGGAATTTGGGCATCGCCCAGAAGCGGCCGCATATGGGAGGCGGCGGGGAGAGGCTTCTGGATACGCTGTACAGGTTCGACGGGTCCAATTATCACCTCTATACATTGCTTCTTCCATATGATACGGAGACATTGCTCTATCTGATGGCCAGGGCCGGAAACGAAAAGATGAAGCGGCTCATCTCTTTTTACTTTACCCGGTTGAAGGGGACAAAGGTCCTGATAGACGGAAAAGACCTGTTGGAGATGGGCCTTAAGTCAGGCCCTGTTTTTAAAGAGATTTTTGACAGACTGCTGGAGGCCAGGGTAAACAATCTAGTAAAGACACGGAACGACGAAATCTGTTTTGTAAAAGAGACATTCGGCGGTCTGTTGCACGAAAGGGGCAGATGATCAAATGAGCAAAGGAACTATTCTAAGCGGCATGAGACCTACCGGAAAAATGCATCTGGGACACTTGCACGGGGCCCTCCTGAACTGGAAACGGCTTCAGGAACAATACCGGTGTTTTTATTTCATCGCAGACTGGCATGCCCTGACCAGTGAATATGCGCATCCCGATATCATTCGAGAGAGCAGATATGACATTATTATCGATTGGATTTCAGTGGGGCTCGATCCGGAGGTTTCCACCTTTTTTATCCAGTCCGAAATCAAGGAGCATGCTGAGCTTTACCTGATCTTTTCCATGATCACGCCCCTTCCCTGGCTGGAGAGGAACCCCACATACAAGGAACAGCTCACCGAGCTGAGGCAGAAGGATGTGTATACCTATGGGTTCTTGGGGTATCCCGTGCTCCAGGCGGCCGATATCCTGATGTACAAGGCCAACGGGGTCCCTGTGGGCGAGGACCAGGCCCCCCATGTTGAACTTACGAGGGAAATCGCCCGTCGGTTTAATCACCTCTACGGGGAGGTGTTTCCTGTTCCCGACGTCCTTCTGACCCCCACATCCAAGATCCTCGGGCTCGACCGGCGCAAGATGAGCAAGAGCTACGGCAACGCCATATTCCTGACAGATACGGATGAGGAGATCGATGCCAAGGTATCACAGATGATTACCGATCCCCAGCGCGCCAGGAAAAGCGACCCCGGTGATCCCGCCGTCTGCAATGTCTTCTCTTTTCATGAAATATATTCAACACCGGAAACCATCGAGATCGTCCGCAGGGACTGCCCGTCGGCAGCCATCGGGTGCGTGGAATGCAAACGGATAATGGCCGCAGGCCTCAAGAAGGGACTTGAACCGATCCGGGCCAAGAGAAGGGAACTGGAATCGGATATGGGCCGGGTGAAACAGATCGTGGCAGAGGGAAATGAAACGTCGAGGGCCATTGCCCGAAGCACCATGGCCGAGGTCAGGGAGGCGGTGAAGATTTAGACTGTTATCGTTTGCGACCGGCAAGGCCGATTTTAGTACCTGGTCTTCGGTCATAAAAAACAAGAAAATATGGCCATCCCTCTACTGCACGCTTAGCCTTTCGTCATTCCGGCACGATTCCAGCCGGAATCCAGAAAACCGGCGGACTGGATTCCGGCTAAGGGCATGCCGGAATGACGGGACAGCACACAGCCGTTTTGGTTGCGGTTATCCGCTTTAGGCACTAATAGATGGACTACGAAGTCAAATTGGAAATCTTCGAAGGGCCGTTGGACCTGCTGCTTCACCTGATTCATAAAAATGAGGTGGATATCTTCGATATCCCCATCACCACCATCACCGACCAGTACCTGGCCTATCTGGATATGATGAAGGCCCTCAACATGAGCGTTGCCGGCGATTTTCTGGTCATGGCCGCCACCCTGATCCATATTAAATCCAGGATGTTGCTGCCCGGCTCGGACGAAGAGGAGGATGAGGATCCGCGGGATGAAATTGCACGACCGCTCCTGGAATACATGCGGCTCAAGGAGGTGGCACAGGAACTCTCAGAGCGGGAGATCCTGGGCAGAGATGTCTTTTCCAGGAAAGACGGTTCCTGGGAGGAGGCGGATCCGAATGCTGAGGAGCCCCGGCTGGATATCAATCTGTTTCAGTTGATCGACGCCTTCAGGCAAATCATGGAAAAGGGCCGGTCCGGCCCTATGCAGATGACGTTCAGACACGAAAAATGGTCTGTAAAGGAAAAATCCCGGCTTATTTTATCGTTATTGAAGCAGAAGCAGGAGATGCTCTTTGAGGAGATCTTCAGTGGAGACCGAAGTGTTTCGGAGTTCATCGTCACCTTCCTGGCGCTACTGGAGCTGGTTCACGTCGGTCTGGTCAAGGTATTTCAGACGTCTTACAATAACGGCGATATCCGTCTCGCTGCAAATTTTGATGTCAATGGAACAGAGGATATCAGCGCGGATCTGACCCTCTGAGCCGTGAACGGTTTCAAATATGGACAACCCGCTTGAACTGATTATTGAGGCCCTCCTCTTCGCATCAAGCAAACCCTTGAGCATGCAGGAGATCCACAGGTGTCTTCCGGACGCCCCGCTCCCGGATATCAAGGCCGCCCTGAAAGGTCTACAGGCCGCCTATGAAGACATGGCGAGGAGCTTCTGCCTGAAGGAGGTGGCGGACGGGTATCAGATACGGACCCGGCCGGCATACGCCCCATATGTCCTCAGGATGCTGAAAAGTTCCCCTGCCCGGTTATCCCGGGCCGCGCTGGAGACCCTGGCCATTGTCGCATACAAACAACCGATTATCCGTCAGGAAATCGAACAGTTCAGGGGCGTGGATGCGGGGGGGATACTGAGAACGCTCCTGGAAAAGAACCTGATCCGGATCATGGGACGGAAAACGATTCCCGGCAGGCCGCTCATCTATGGAACCACCAAACGATTCCTTGAGGTATTCGACCTGAACGATCTGGAATCCCTTCCGAAATTGAAGGAACTGAAGGATTTTGGATCCGGCGACGAGACGGCCGTACACATGCCGAAGGAGGATGGAGAGGTTGATGACGCATCCGAAGAAAACGGGACCTCGCCGGCCCGTGACGAACAGGGGCTCCTATTCCCGGGAGAGCGGGAAGACCCAACGGCTTAATCAGATACTCTCCTCCGCCGGCATGGCCTCGCGGCGGAAGGCCGATGAACTGATCAGTTCCGGCAGGGTCACGGTCAACGGGGAGCAGGTAAAGGCACTGGGGACCCAGGCAATATGGGGAACGGACACCATCCGGGTGGACGGCCGGGAGATCCCGGCCCCGTCTGCAAGGGTGTATCTGATCCTCAATAAGCCTTTCGGGTATATCTGCGCCCTTAAAGATCCGGCAGGGAGGCCGCTGGTCACCGATCTGGTGAAAGATCTCCCCCAGAGGGTCTACCCGGTCGGCCGCCTCGATTTTGATACCCTGGGGCTTCTCCTCCTCACCAATGACGGGGACTGGGCCCACCGGCTCACCCATCCCCGGTACCACGTGCCCCGCACCTATAAAATCACCGTGGCCGGAAGGATCACCGATCCGGCCCTGGCCGAGCTGGGGAAGGGGGTCTTGCTGGAGGATGGACCCAGCGGGCCGTCAAAGACCCATCTGATCCTCCGCAATGAGCACCGGAGCATCCTCCGGATGACCATCTCCAGGGGGAGATCCCGTCAGGTGCGGCGGATGGTCGAAGCGGCCGGGTACAGGGTGATTCATCTCATGCGGACGGCATTTGGAAGTCTGCAGTTAGGGGATCTGAAGATGGGCGAGTATCGGCACCTCACCGCAGAGGAGGTGAGGGCCACAAAAAAACTGGTGGGAATGGCCTAATTTTTTTGTTTACAGACCTCTGTCTTTATTGTATCGTAAGCCCCATCCTGATTCGACGATATCAGAAAAACACGCCGGGCGGTTAACTCAGCGGGAGAGTGCCATCCTCACACGGTGGAAGCCGGGGGTTCAAATCCCCCACCGCCCACCATTCAAATAATTTCTGGAGCTTATATCATTTAATTAAGTCCGCGCTTCAAAATTCTGAAGCGCAAAAATCACACCAAAAAAACGCGAAAAGAGCCTGGGAACTCCACATTGGAGGCCCGGGCTTTTATTTGCCCAATCCCTTATTCTAAAATCCTGATCCTGTATTTGAACGGAGAATCCGGGTTCCCCAAAATGAGGGTTCCTACGGGGCCTTCAAAGAAAAGGGGTCCGGGACCCCCTTGGTCACCGCCGAGCAACCGGCCGTCCACAATGGACCCCAGATGGCTCCCCCGGTCAGAGACCCCTATCCGGTCTCCCACCTTGACGAACTCCATGTGGTGGCGTGATATCTGAAGGGGGACCGTGTCGGCAATTCTGAGATCATTGTAGGAGAGGGGATCTCTGCTCTTTCTGCCTATCAGGAATGGAAATTCCTCTATCTTAAACGGATTTTCCGGGAGGGATTGTACGGCCACCGGGGTTAATCCTTCCATGGAAACAGCAGGCCCGGACCGGACCGGTCTTTCGCCGGTGTCTTCGGAGATGCGTTTACAGGCATCGGGCGCAGCCTGCTGCAGCTGGAGTATTTTTACATGCGATTCTCTCAGACGTTCGAAGAGGACCTTTAAAATATTGACAGCTATTTCGGGATCGGTCTGCAGGCTTTCAAAGAAAGCATCCCTGTGGATCTCTCTCACCAGGGTCTGCTCTATGGCTGTCACCGTGGCGCTCCGCGGCTTATCGTCGATCATGCTCATCTCGCCGAAGGTTTCCCCCACCTCCACGTCTCCCAGATGGGTCCTTTTGCCGTTTAACTCTTTGGTGACCTCGACCTTTCCCTGCTCGATGATATAGGCCGTTTCCCCCAGGTCGTTCTCGGCAATGATTACCTCCCCCGGTTCAAAATGACGCAGTGTGATCATGAGATCCTCCTTGCACTGACAAGAGCGGCGTCGACTTGGCAGTCGATGCCGGAAAGCAGAAGCACCACAAGGCCGACGCTCCGGCAGGTCCCCGATGGACCTTATCCAGGCCGGCATGGTAAAAAAAATGGGTGATGCGTGTCAAGATCAATTCCGTTGAAGGCGGGTTTGTTTCCATTTTGACATTCAAAAGCGATTGTCTTAATATGGGATCCTGTTTGAATCGGCCCATCAATACCTTATTTGGTTGCGGCCGTCAGGCCGACGCAGGGAATCAGGAGGTCAGGGGGATGGCGCCAAAAGTGCTAAGACTTGTTTTAGCCCTGAGTGGGTGGGGAGTGCTCATGATGGCCATGCCGGCCGTCTCATCCGCTGAACCGGTGGTTGTAAGCGATATCCGGTTTGCCGGTGACGAGAGCGGAATTGAGAGAGTCTGTTTTGTGCTGAACCGATTTTGCGATCCGCGGGTGTTTTCACTTGAGGGAAGCAATCCGAGGATCGTCATTGACGTAAAAGACGTGCAATCCTGGAAGGGGAACTCCAAAATCCCTGTTAACGGCGTGTTGGTGAGGCAGGTGCGTACGCATTTTCATCGCGATAAGCATACATTGCGGATTGTCCTGGATCTCACCCCGGCTATGGATTATACGGCGGAACCTATCTATTACCAGGCGGAGGGCATTTACTGCATGGCGGTCTCAGCGAAATGACCCCCATCGATTGATGCCGGACCTTATGGTGGGAACCCAACCGATTGACGACTCCATGCCCCATGCCTTTACATCGTAAATCCAATACCCGGTATCCGATATTCATGAAACACGCCCCCCTATGGCTGGCCGTCCTCCTGAGCATATTCCTCCTGCCGTCATCCGTGACCGGGGGGATGATACGCACATCCATCACCACCCGGCAGATCGTTACGGCCCGGGGCGCGATCGAGCTGGAATGCAAGGTCCGAAACAAGGGTGATGCGACGGCCCATAAGGTCCGCGTCTCTCTTACCTTAGGCGATCTTGTGAAGCGCTATGACGGGTTGGGCGACAACCCGGCCGGAGGGGAGATCCGCCTGACAGAGACCCTGATGGATCCCGGCCTTCTCCCGGGGAGATACACGGCCGTCATTCGGGCGGACTTTGAAGAGCAGACCGGGACTCCCCATCATGCATTTCACTTCTTTGAGATCCCCTACCGGACAGCTGAAATGCCTGGTCCGGGCCTCCCCCTTGAGATGCAGACCAGAGGTCCCGATTTCAACAGGAAGGCATTCTGGGCCAGGGAGGGCAGCGTGGCCCTGTCCATCAAAAATAACAGCCGGGAGGAGATTCGCCTCACTGCGCAGCTCTATCTCCCTGAGGGCTTCAGCTCCAAAACCCCCGACCGGGTCTTCCTGCTCGGCCCAGAACAAGCAACCCTTGTGGAAATCCCGTTGCGTCTGGAATCGGAAGGGAAACCCCTGAACCCGTATCACCTGCTGGTGGGGTGCGACCATAAGGATGCCCACCACTCATGGGATCTGAAAGGGACCATCCAGGTGGAGGAACACCCCGTCTGGTCCAAAGCCTACCTCGTGTTAGGGGGGCTGGTGATGGTCGCTGTTTTTGGCGTGCTTCTTTTTCGCAGGCCCCGGTCTCCGATAAGCGCTAACTGACAACCGGTTCCTCATTCCTGGTTGGGATTTTCCTTTCCTTTGAGCTTTTTACCCCGTGAAATAACTCCATCGGAGTTCCCCGCAGGGGATTTCACTGGGGTCACCTTTGGGCATCGCGTTTTCCGCCTTCACCCTCCTTGAACCGCATCCTGTACAGCCCGTATTCATAATTCTGTTCTTTTGCCCTTGCGACCTCTTCCAGATGATAGTTATCCCTGATCCCCTGGCAGAGCCTGCGGTTTCGTTCGTTCTGGGTATTGCACCAGTAATTGTGGTGGAAATAGACATGTCCCTGATAGCGCTCCATCAGATCTCTGATCAGGTCGGGATTGTTGATCCCCGCATAGGTCTGAATGGCATTCTGATTCCACAACAGGAACATCGTGGGATTCTGGGTCAGGACAATGGATCGTTTGGGGATTTTGGTGATGAATTCCCGGGCATAGGTGTGGTCATAGCGCGAGCCCCAGGCCTCCTGGCCCACCCTGCTGACAAGAGGGACGAATTTCAGAAAGGCAAATGCCATGAGCAGTACTACCAGGGCTGAAGCGAGGCCCGTCAGGCCGTTATGCTGCCCCAAGCATCCCTGCTGTGTCGCTTCCTGCGGGATCTTGGATGCGCTCCGGAGAGCATCCGATATGCCGCGCCCAGTATCCAGTGTCCAGTATCCAGCCGCCAGCCTGTCCCTCACCCATCCTCCCCCTATCCCGGCCAGAATTGCGAGGGGCATGAACGACAGCACGGCAAACCGCACATCCGCCCCATACTGATAACTTCCTGCATAGAAGAAGAGAAAGATCCCCCAGAAAAGGAGAAACCACATGAGAAGGAGGATCCGCCATTTCACCAGCCCCCGGGAACAGAAAAGACCCGATGCCGCCAATACTGTCAGTACCACGGGAAACTGCCGGTCATTGAGATAGTACAGCCCGTTGGTGGAGAGATTGTGTCCCAGGAACGCCAGGGAGAACTTGCTCCCTTCCGCGCCCCACGAGTGACCGCTGACCGCATGGAAGTGGAGGATGTGGGGGAGGAAGAAGAGGGTGGTCAGGAGGGTAAAGGTCCATAATTTTCTATGGGCAAATGTCCGGGGAGAGACCACCAGAAGGACCCCGGCGGCCAGGGGAACCAGAAAGAGGGATTCGGGCCGCATCTGACAGGCAAAGGGGAGTATCAGGGAGGCGAGGAAGAGATGCCTGTCCTCCCCGGTCTTGAGAAAGACCATTAGTGAAAGGAAAGTGAGCCCGGCGAAAAGGGCGGAGGAGGGTTCTGCCGCCGCGGTGTTGGACCATATCAAATTGTGGGGGATAAGGGTGAAGGCAAGCGCGGACAGAAACGCGGCAACATAGCGCCCGGTCACCTGGAAGGTGATGAAAAAGGCTGTCAGGACACCGGCCGCAAAAAAGAGGTTGTTGAGCAGGAACGCATAAAGTTCATTGACGCCGAACACCTGGAACATCAGGCTGATGAGAAACGGCCATCCGCTGGGTTCCTTGTTGTAGGTTATCCAGTGGGGATAATATTCGCCGTATTCAAATGTGCCGTAATTGCAATACCCGGTCTGGGTGATGAATGCGATATTCTGCCCCACATTGGCATAGATGTCCTCGTCATAATAGATGCGATGGGTGCGTGGGACCACCAAAGCGGTCATTAAAAAGGCGAAGATGACGAGAATCCCCAGGAGGAGGCCCTTCTTGTTCAGGAATCGCCCGATCAGATTCCTAAAGTCCCGGTAGCAAAGGACAAGAGAAATGAGTAGAAGGAAAAAATTTATCTTCAGGCCCCACGGGACCCACTTCTTCAGAAGGTTTGTTATGTCTCCCTTAGACAGGTAATCCAGGAGGGTTACGTCAATGCCCAGGAGACAGAGGTAGGCGAAGACAAGAACCAGGGGGTAAAACCGGTGATGATAAATCCTTTGAAGTGTCCTCATGTATCATCCTGTGGTGGAGCAGGGAGCAGGGAGCAGGGAGCAGGGAGCAGGGAACATGGCGCCTCACCCCTGATAACCGATCACCGATAACGTCTTTCCCTTCCCCCTTTGAGCTTTGAGCTTTGAGCTGATGGAGCACGGAGCACGGAGCTCCCATTGATAACCGATAACGTCTTCCCCTTTCCCCTTTGAGCTTTCAGCTTTGAGCTTTCCAGCTTTGCGCTTCTCAGCTTTCCTTCTTCGTAACCAGGAAATCCCCCAGGAACAGATATCTTACCCGGGTCCGGCTGAACATGTCCAGGGCGTCATTGGGGGTGCACACCATCGGCTCGCCGTGAATGTTAAAGCTGGTGTTGAGAACCACGCCCATGCCGAGTCCCTCTTTGACCCCTCTCAAAAGGCTGCGAAAACGGGGATTTTCATCCCCTACAAAGTGGGGGCGGCAGGTCCCGTCAATATTGGTGACCCCTTCCATCATTTGCCGATATCTTTCGCGGACCCTGAATGCCGTGGTCATAAACCGGTTGTCCCGGATCTCCTGCCCTTCCAGGTGAAGGAGGCCGTGGGCGTCATCGCTGAGCATGGAGGGGCAGAAGGGCTGGTACCAGACCCGTTTTTTCAGGACCAGGTTAAGGCGGTCTTTAATTTCCTTCCGGTCAGGTCTGGCCACGATGCTCCGGTTCCCCAGCGCCCTTGGCCCTATCTCCATCCGTCCCTGAAGCCAGAAAATGATCTCGCCATCCAGTACAAGACTTGCAGCGCGACCGGGTGCATCATCCAATTTCACATAGGGGAACCCCCATGATGTGAGCGAGGCAAGCATGTCGCCTTCTGAAAAGTCAGGGCCGAGGGAGAGATCCCGGAGGGTGTAGCGGCCGATCCCGAACCGCTCGTAATTGATCCCCATGGCCGCACCCAGGGCAAGGCCCCCGTCCCCCATGTGCGGAAAGACAAACACATGGTCTGATTCGGGGAGTTCGGCGATCTTCATGTTCAACTTGATATTGGAAAACACGCCTCCTGAAAGGGCCACATTGCGCTCGGCTGTGAGGTCAAGTGCGTTTCGGATCAGAGTCAGAGTCCTTTTTTCCAGGACCCGCTGGGCCATGTAGGCGAACTGCTCGGACGGGTACTGCCAGAGTATTTTCTTGAGTTCATTGTACATTCCCGTGGAGGTGAAGGGGGAGACCAGGTCCAGCCCCCGCACATTGATCAGGCGCATGAGGGGATTGTCACCATCTGTGATCGGGTAGGCATAGTTGGCCAGGGCCATGACCTTCCCTTCATCCTCCAATTCCCGCATATTCATGAGATTGGTGACGTGCTCGAAAAAGATTCCCAGGGAGGTGCGGGAAGGGAGCCTTCGGATAAGATGGAGGCGAGCCCCTTTGAACCGCCACAGGGATCCGGACAGGCCGTCACCGACCCCGTCGAGGGTCAGCACCAGACATCTTTCCAATCCGCTCGACCGGGCCGCGGCCTCGGCATGGCACTGATGATGATCCAGAACAGAGAGGTTGAAGCGGGCAAAGCCTCTGGACGTGAGCTCCCGTGCGGCATAATTGCGGGTAAGACAACGGGTGAGGGCATTCGGGGCCAGTTCGGTAAACCGGTACTTGAATCCCTTTTTAAACGGGTCCCAACGGCCGGGCCTCTTTTTCCTCCGGCGGATGAGGTAGTACTCCTCTTTCAGACCCGGGGCCAGACGCGTGAGGGTTTTGGCCGGGTCGGTGGTGGAGAGGGCCACTTCCCGCAGCGAAGACGCCCGGATCCCTTGGTAATCGAGGCAGGCACGGATCGAGAGGGAGGGAAATCCCACCTCCAGTTTCCGCCGGCTCAATCGCTCTTCGTTGATGGCAAAAAGCACATGATCGCCCTTCAGGAGCGCGGCCCCGGCATCGTGCCCGTCCCAGATACCTAAGATGTACGTCATGGCCGTGGTCTCTTTCAGTGTCCCGGAGAAGTTCGACGCGTGCAGTGAATCGATGCAACGCATTTCCCGTGGGAGGGAAACGCCTTCTCAACGACGGTTTGTGTTTCCTGAAGATCAGTGCCTGCCTGTTGATTTCCGGGGGGCATCTTAGCATCGATCGGATGGGTCTGCAAGGTGAAAGCGGGGAAGGTGGAAGCGCAAAGCGCAAAGCGCAAAGCTCAAAGGTGAAAGCGGGGAAGGTGGAAGCTCAAAGCGCAAAGCTCAAAGGTGAAAGGGGAAAGGGAAAGGGAAAGAGGTTATCGGTTCTCAGGGAGGGAAGGTGGAAGCTCAAAGCTGAAAGCTGAAAGGGAAGGGGGTGGACGGAGGCGCGCCTACTCCATACTCCATACTCCCTGCACCGCGCTCCCTGCTCCAATTTCATCTAAAGATTTTCAGAAAATCACCGATAAACAGGGCAGAGGAATTACTGAACGAAACAGAGAAGGAAATTCACTGCCCATGAAAATGAGGAATATCAGACGCGTTCTATTCTGTCTGGGAGGGGTATGCGCCCTAGCCGGATGCAGCGCTCATGTCACTGAATATCGAAAGATGGGGTTTGATTTCATTCAGCAGGGATTTGCCTCCATCGAGAATACGCCTGACGTGTACGAGGTTATCGAAATTGAGAAGGTCAGGGTGTTTATTGTGGGGGATCGAAAGCACTTTAACTGGGAAAAGGCCGCAGCCTATGGATCCCCGATTGCGGGCTATGCCAACACCAAGAATGAGATATGTCTTTTCGGAAAACGGGTGGGGGACAAGATCGTTGTCAACCAAGCGATTCTGGGGCATGAGTTCAACCATCTCCTCAATTTCAAGAATCCGAAAATAGCCGATCCGGATAAGCTGGATAACCTGGGGCTGTGAGGGAAAATGAAGTTATCAGTTATCGGTTATCAGGGGGAAGCGGGAAAGCTCAAAGCTGAAAGCTGAAAGGGAAGAGGGGTAGAGGAGGCGCGCCTGCTCCATACTTCATACTCCCAGCCCCCTGCTCCCTGCTCCCTGCTCCTAACGCACCCAGCCGAGAAAGCGGGGCATGTTGCGGATCATATGGTGGACGGCGCTTGGCTTGGTCAGGGTCAGGAGCCGTAAAAGGGCTCCCGGTCGCCCATAGAATCTCTTGTAGGCGTATCGTCGGAATTCCTCCACCCTGTGGCCGGGCAGGCCGGGGAGGTCCATCCCTGCATGGTCCTGGGCGAAAAGGCCGTCCTTCCTGATCCACCCCTCTTTTGAGGCCAGATCGTACAGGCGGGTGCCTGGAAAGGGCGCTGCCGCGTAAAACTGGGCAATATCCAGGGGGAGATCCAAAGCCAGGCAAAGTGTCTGACGCATGGCCCTTTCTGTTTCGCCGGGCAGTCCCAAGACAAAATGACCTGAGGTCCTTATCCCGAGTTCATGGGCCATGACGACGGCACGCCGGGACTGGTCAACGGAAATCCCTTTTCCTGCCTGCTGAAGCACATGCGGATTCCCGGATTCCAGACCGAAGCTGATCATCCAGAGGCCTGCGGTCTTCATCAACCACAGCATTTCCCTGTCCACCGTATCCACGCGGCTGTTGCAGGTCCACGATATCCTGAGCCCCCGGTTAAGGATTTCACAGGAAAAGGCCTTGACATATGCCCTGTCGGCCGTAAAGGTGTCGGCCCATATGAAGACGTCCCGCACATTGAAGCGTGACATATTATCCGCTATTTCATCAATGACCTTGGCGACGGGCCGTTTCCTGAGCCTTCTCCCGTAATAGAGGGGGGCCGTACAGAAACTGCACGCGTAAGGGCAGCCGCGGATGGGCGCGACAATGAGAAACGGGGTGCCTCTCAAGGGGAGGCGGTAAGGGGAGAGATCCAGGTGACGCCAGGCCGGTGCGGGTATGGCATTCGGTTCGAGAAAGGCCATGTCCGGCGTATGGCGGATCCCGTGTGTGTTCCCATTGCGGAAAGAGAGCCCGCTGATCTCCCCCCAGCGGCGATTCCGGTCCAGGCAGATCTCGCGGATGGTCTGCTCCGGTTCCCGCCGGATCACCATATCGATCCAGGGGCGGCTCAGGGCGGATTCGGGAAGGGCCGTCACATGGGTGCCGAACACGCCGGTGATAACATGGGGAGCGGCCGCCTTGATAGACCGGCCAAGGTCCAGGTCGGCATTCAGGGTGGGGGTTGCAGTGCCCCAGAAAGCGAAATCAGGCTGAAAACGCTTTACCAGGCCATCCAGTGCGACATTGCTGAATCCCGTTGCCGGGCAGTCAATGACCTTGAGCCGGTGCCCGTCTCTTTCCAGGAATGCGGCCGCAGTCGCCAGGGTCACCGGGGGCCACTGGGTGGCCCACACCCCCGCCTCCTGGGTACAGCGGCCCTCACGGGTAAATCCCTTCCCTTCGGGATGGGGGGGATTCAGTAATAGTACCTTAGCCAGACGAACCACCTCCGGGCAGGGAGCAGGGAGCATGGCGCTCCCCCTGATAACCGATAACCGATAACCTCTTTCCCTTTGAGCTTTGAGCTTTGAGCTTTCACCTTTGAGCTTACAGCTTTCCCCTTTGAGCTTTCAGTTTTGAGCTTTGAGCTTTCACCTTTGAGCTTCTAAAAATACAAATACCGTATCATACTCCACAGGTACCGGAAGGCCACCTTCCTGACGCTGATCTTGGAATACCCGGCCTTCCGCCTCTGTTCATGGGTCGGGACTTCGGCCATCCGGTATCCCTTTTTCAGCGTCTTGATGATCATCTCCTGCTCGATGGTCGTGATATTTTCCCTCAGGTCGAGGGCCCTGAGCACATCGGTGCGTATGGCCCGAAATCCGTTCTGGCTCTCCGAGAGCCTCACCCCGAAGCGATGATTGATACAGGCCGTAATCAGTGAACTTCCCATGAGCCGGAAACACTCGTCAAACCCGCCGTGCAGTTCACTCGACCCTCCCAGAAGCCGGGAACCCGATACGTGATCGGCCGTGTTGTCCAGGATCGGCTGAACCAGTCTGGGGATATCATCGGGATCGTGGGACCCGTCCGCGTCCACAAAGACCACGATCTCACGCCTCAGGTGGGGGATGGCAGTCCTTATGGCCTCTCCTTTCCCCTTCTTGTGGTCAAAGACGATCCTTGCCCCTGATGCGCGGGCGATGGACACGCTCTCATCCGCCGAATGACCGTCGATCATCAGGATATCATCGGAATATTGTTTGCATTTGTCGATGATTTCTGCTAAAGTAATCGCTTCATTCAGCACCGGTATGGCAACGGATACAGCCGGGATGATCCTGTCGGTGCTTCCCATAGTCCCCTGCTCATGGAAGTTTTTGATGTTCTAGAGAGAATTACACACGTAACCGACGACCGGTAACCGGCAACGATCCCATCCCTATCACAAACAACGCCCTGGCGCAAGCGGAACAAGGATGACTGGAATTCCGATATAAGGATTGAACGAGAAACTGGGTTATCAAGAGAAAGCCCCGCTACTTTGTCAGGGATTCTGAGTTATGGTCTGAGCCGTGTATTTGGCATAGACCTGTTCTCGGGTGATATTGAGTTCCTTTGC